>DAOOVW010000013.1 GCA_035370465.1 bacterium
GGTATTTAATTCTTCATCATCTTTTTTGTACTTTATCTTCATAGATATTTTCTTGGGTCTGTTATTTTTCCTTCAATTACACTTGCAGCAACTGTTGCAGGTGAAGATAGGTAAATAAATGCATTTTGGTTGCCCATTCTTCCTTTAAAATTTCTATTAGCAGTTGAAATAACATTTTCATTATCAGAAGGGACACCTTGATGAGTTCCCACACATGGGCCACAACCAGGATTGGTAATAATTGCACCTGCTTCAAGTAATGCATCTATATACCCATTTTTCAAACACTCTAAATAAATTTTTCTTGAACCAGGAGTACATATTAATCTAACACCTTTTTTGACTTTCTTCCCTTTAAGAATTTTTGAAGCAATTTCAAAATCACTGGTTCTTCCATTTGTACATGTTCCTATAAAACCCTGATGTATTTCTATTCCTTCAACCTCATTTATATCTGAAACATTATCAACAGTATGTGGTTTTGCAACTTGAGGGGGAAGTTCTGAAACATCAAAATTATATATTTTTTCATAATTTGCATCATTATCTGGAAAAACAGGACTGTAATTTTCAATTTTTCTTTCTTTTAAAAATTCCTTTGTTTTGTCATCAAATTCCATAATTCCACATTTTGCTCCAATTTCAGTTGTCAAATTACATATTGTAAATCTCCCATCCATAGATAAATTTTCAATTGTCTCTCCTTTAATTTCAACTGATTTATAAATTGCTCCTCTTGCTGTTAATTGTCTTACCATAAAAAGGGCAATATCTTTTGCAAAAACTCCATCCTGTAAATTTCCATTAAACACAATTTTTATTGTTTCAGGAACTCTTAACCATAAATATCCTGTATAAAGTGCAATTGCAAGGTCTGTTGAACCAACTCCAATTCCAGCAGAATTTAATGCCCCATATGTAGGAGTATGACTATCAGCACCAAAAACAAGAGAGCCACACTTAACAAGTCCGGTTTCAGGAAGTAATACATGACAGACACCTTCACCAACCTCAAAAATCCTTATATTATACTCCTTTGCAAAGTCCCTCATTAGTTTATGTAAAGCAGAAACTCCCTGACTTGGACTTGGACTATTATGGTCAAGAACAAAAACACATTTATCAGGGAAAGGGATTTTTTTTTCAGAAAATTGTTCAAAAGAATTTATAACGAGGGGAGTTGTTCCATCCTGGGACATTAAGAGGTCATATTCTACAATAGAAATATCTCCGCTTTTAACATTTTTACCTGAATGATTTGATATGATTTTTTCAATTATTGTTTTTCCCATTTTTTAAATAAAATGTTTTTTTAAAAATTGTATTGTTTTTCTATTACTCCATTGATGTTCACCTTCAAAAAAATCATTTTCTAAATTTTCTTCTTCTCCAAACATTTTATAAACCTTTTCTAACATTTTATATGCTTTTTTTGTCCCTTCAATAGGAAAAATTGGGTCTTTTTCGCCACTTATTATTAACAAAGGTCTTGGAGCAATGAGAGCAGCAATATCGCTCATTTCTGCCCATTCCATAATATGAGGGACACAATTACATATACAATGAAATATCTGGTAAATAGAATCTCTAAAAGTACAAAAATACCCGGCAATCATTGCAAGTTTTATTCTCTCATCCATTGCTGATAAGAATAAAGATGTAGTTCCTCCTCCTGAGAGGCCTGCAACTCCAATTTTTAATTTATCAACCTCATCTTGAGTTTTTAAAAAGTCAACAATACGCATACAATCCCATACTCTAACTCCAATAGGTGTCATACCTATTAAAAAGGCATCCATAGTTACTCTATAACAATCTCCATATTGAGAAGGTTCAGCATACCTTGTTTCATTCCATCCTCTTTGAATAGGTGCTATTGTTATATACCCATTTTCTGCAAAAAAAGGAGCATAATCTAAAGAATGCCTTTTCCCTAATGCTTTTTGTTCTTTAGTACCTTCACGAATATAAGGTAATATTCCCCTATGTCCATGAAGACAAATTATTGCTGGGGTTTTTGCTTTTAATTTTTTTGGTAAAAAGTAATAGGAAGGAATCCAATAATCTTTTTCAGAGCGGATATAAATTTTGTTTCTTATAAATGATTTTGTTTCAATTTTTTCATCCCAATCAACTTCTAAAGGAACTTTTTTTGGCATTTTCCCCAATAATTCTTGAAGTTTTGACTCAAGTTTTTTTCTCCAGATATAATGGGTTGAAATTGTTTTTGCATTCCAGGAAAGTTTTGGAGAAATATTATCAACTACTTTCATGAAATAATTAAATGTATTACTATTTCTTTGCATATATTTCTCCTATGGAGTCATTGTCAAAATTTGTTTTACTTCTTCAGGATATTTTGCTATAAATATTAATTCGTCACTAACTAATGGTTTTTGTTTATGAACATTTGCATATCTGGCTAATTCTAATATCTCTCTTGCTTCTTCTTCATCTTTAAATTTTATTTCTAATTTTCCATAAACATTTCTTAAACCCTTGATACCACTATATTCTCCTAATATTATCATTCTTCCTGTTTCAATGATTTCTGGTTCTCCTCTTCCTAATTCTTCAAAATTGTATAATTCATAATTTCTTCTATCTTTAAGTGCACCATCTACATGGATACCAGAAGAATGAGCAAAAGCGTTTTCTCCAACTCCTACCTGATTTATTGGAATTGGAACTCTAAAAGCATAAGAAGCATAATGGGATATTTTCCATGCCATCTTTAAATCTACTTTTTCATCTAATTTATATTTTCCTTCAATCCCTGAGGCATATTTTATAGCAAGAATAACAGAAACAAGGTCAGCATTTCCAGTTCTTTCACCCAATCCATTTACTGTTGTGTTTATATAAGCATCAACTCCACCATCAATGGCTCCTTTTGCTCCCGCCACAGAACAGGCAACAGCCATACCAATATCATTATGGCAGTGTAGTTCAATTGGGATTTTCACTTCTTTAGCAATTTTATAAATTCTTTCATAAATTGAAAATGGAGAATCATAACCAAGTGTATCACAATATCTAATTCTGTTTGCCCCAACTTCTTTTACAGCAGAAGCAAATTCAATTAAATTTTTAAGGTCAGTTCTTGAAGCATCTTCTGCATTTACTCCTATTGTTTTTGCTCCTTTTTCTTTTGCGGATTTTACTGCATCACCCATATTTTTAATTACATCTTTAAACTTCATTTTCCCTTGAAACTTGCCCACTATCATTTGATCCGAAGTTGATATAGAAATATTTAAGTGTTGTAAATCAGGGACATTTTTAAAAGCATTTTCAACATCAGAAGGTATTGCTCTGAGCCATCCAGAAAGGCGTATAGGATATAGACATTTCTTTTTTACAAGTTTTAAGTTAGCATTTAAATAATTTATTTCATGAGATGTAAGTGGAAAACCAAATTCACTCTGAAAAATTCCCATTTGATTTAGATAATAATTTATCATCGTTTTTTCAAGTTTTGCAAGACCAAGTCGGGCCGTTTGAACTCCATCACGATTTGTAACATCAATTATGTAAATTTTATTCATAATTTTCCCCCCTTAAAATTCAATAACTTCTGGCTTTTGTGCCTCGTGATGATGATTGGTTCCACGATAAACTTTTAATTTCTTAATCATCTGTCTACCAAGTTTATTTTTAGGCAACATCCCCCAAACAGCATGTTTTATAACAAATTCTGGCTTTCTATTAAGAAGAGAAAATAAATTTTCTTTTTTTAATCCACCTAAATATCCGGAATGTTTATAATAAATTTTATCAACCAATTTTTTGCCAGTAACTTTAATTTTGTCTGCATTAATCACAATAACAAAATCACCTGTATCAACATTTGGCGTATAAATTGGTTTATTTTTTCCCATAAGAATTCCGGCGACTTTACTTGCAAGTCGTCCAAGTATTTTTCCTTCTGCGTCAACAACATACCAATTTCTTTTTATTTTTTCTTTTTTAGCAACGGATGTTTTTTCCATTTTTTCCCTCCATTAAGTCGTTTAATTATACTTAAAAAAAGTTCTTCCGTCAATTTTTATATAGGATGTTTTAGAAATATTTAATTTAAATATTATTAAGTAATAATTTAAGATATGAAAAAATAAAGATAATAATTACACTTAAAATAATAAGAAAAACAATCCATATAATTATCTTTTTTTTATCAAATTCGGGAATATCTTTGTATTTATCTTCGTAATAATCACCAACAATTTTTGCTATTTCTTCAGGACTTTTTCCTTTAAGTTTCTCCTTCCACTCATTTGAATTAAAATCAATATTGTTATTTTCTTTCATTTTGACATATATTATTTTATATGAGAAAATAAAAAAATCAAATTTTAGAGTTGAAAGGAGGAAGGAAAAATGAATAAAGTAAGAATTGGCGTAATAGGAGTTGGAGGGATGGGCTCTGCTCACTGTTTAATTATAAAAGAAATTGAAGAGGGTGAATTAACTTGTGTATCAGATGTTGAAGAAGAAGTTGCAAAGAAAAAAGGAGAAGAATTTGGAGTAAAGAGTTTTACTGATTATAGGGAATTGATAAAAAGTGGACTTTGTGATGCAGTTATTGTTGCAACACCCCATTGGTTTCATCCAGAAATATCTGTTTTTGCTTTTGAGAATGGGCTACATGTTTTAAGTGAAAAACCAATTGCAGTCACTGTTTCTGCTGCTGATAGAATGATTGAATCAGCGGAGAAGAATAATAAAATTTTTGCTGTTATGTATCAGAGAAGAGCAGAATGGTTGATAAGAAAAGCAAAAGAAATAGTTACTAATGGGAAAATTGGAGAAATTATAAAAGCAGTTTGTATTGACCCATGGTATAGGTCTCAAGCATATTATAATAGTGCAACATGGCGCGCTACATGGATTGGTGAAGGTGGAGGGGTTTTAATAAATCAAGCACCTCATACAATTGATATTTTTACCTATTTAGCAGGATTGCCATCTAAAGTTGAAGCAAAAACGAGGACAAAATTACATGATATTGAAGTAGAGGATGAAGTATCTGCATTTTTAGAATATAGAAATGGTGCATGGGGTTATTATTACACTTCAACATGTGAACCAGTTGGTCCTTTTTATTTAGAGGTCTCTGGAGATAAAGGGAAAATTGTAATAAGAGGGGACCAGATTACTTTTTACAATTATGAGACACCAATAAAGGAATTTACGGAAAAAGCACCTGATATGTGGGCATCAATAAAAACAGAAGAGGAAAAAATTATTGCCTCTTCAAATTTTGAAACAGGACATAAGGTAATAATAAAAAATTTTGTTAGAAATATACTCTATAATGAAAAACTTATTGCCCCTGGAAAAGAAGGACTTAATACAATTGAATTTATGAATGCATGTATTTTATCAGGGAAGAAAAATAAAGTTGTTAATATACCTGTTGATAGAAAAGAATATGATGATTTAATTGAAACATTGAAAAAAACTTCAAGGGGAAAAAAAGTAGTAAAAATACAGAGAGTTACTGACCCCAATATTAAAAAGTAGAAGGGACTTGGAGTAGATAATAAAGCACACTTTCTACAATATATGAATGAGTTAGGTAATATTTCTCTGGGCAGATGTATGCTTTATAAGGAGAATGAATGAGAGGTAAGATTTTATCTGCTATTTTTTTATTTTTTCTTGTTCTTTCACCATTTTTTCTAATAAAATATAGAAATTCAACAAAAAAGGAAAAGGAAGAAAAATATAGAATTATTGATGGAGTAATTTTCACAGGAGATTGTATAATTAACATTTTACAACAAAGTGGTATTTCTTCTAATGTTGCCCTATCTATTGCAAATAAATTAAGTACTGTTTTCAACACAAGAAGTTCAAATATTGGTGATAGATATAGAATTTATTTTGATAATGAAAATGGGAATTTTATAAAATTTGTTTATTATAGCGTACCATTAGATTTTTATACTGTTCAATATGATGAAAAAAATAAGGATTTTTTTGTTTCATCAGGGAAGGTAAAAGCAGAAAAAGAGATATTGGGAGTAAAAGGAGAAATAAATTCTTCCCTTTATGATAGTATGATAAAACAAAATGTGAATTCGGAAATAATAATACAATTTGCAGAAATTTTTGCCTCAAAAATTGACTTTTTTACTGATTGCAAGAAAGGAGATAAGTTCGTTATTCTCTGGGAATCATATAAAGATAAAAAAGGGAATATTTTAAAAGATATTAAGGTTGTTGCAGGGGAATATATAAATTATAATAATACTTACTATGCTTTTTATTTTGAACCACAAGATAATAAAAAAGGTGGATATTACGATGAAAATGGACAAAGTGTTGAAACAGCATTTTTAAAATCACCTTTAAATTATAGAAGGATTTCATCATATTTTTCTTATAGAAGATTTCATCCAATACATAAAATTTATCAGCCACATTTAGGAATTGATTATGTTGCTCCTGCTGGGACGCCTGTTTCCTCAATAGGTGAGGGAGTTATTATTTTTGCTGGATTTAGTAATAATGGATATGGAAATAATGTCAAAATAAAACATCCAAATGGATATATTTCCTACTATGGGCATCTATCAAAAATAAAAAAGGGAATAAAAAAAGGTATTAGTGTAAAAAAGGGAGAAGTAATTGGTTTTGTTGGGATGACAGGGCTTGCAACTGGACATCATTTAGATTATAGAATTAAGAAAAATGATAAATTTATAAACTTCTTAAAATTAAAATTGCCACCTTCTTACCCAATTGATAAAAAATACATTCCCGAATTTGAAAAAATTAAAGAGCAATATATTGAGAAAATGTCTACTTTTTAAAATTTCCCTTATACAATGTTATAATTTTTCTATGAAAAAAGGTTTTTCTTTTTTAGAAATTGTTATTGTAATTTTCATTTTTTCAATTTTACTTATTCCAACAACATTTGTAATTCTCAATTATCAAAAAAATTTATCTCTTGAAAGTGCTGTAAGTGAAATAGTTGAAGTGCTTGATTATGCAAGAAATTGTGCTAAGAGTGAAAGAGAAAAATTTTTAGTAAAATTTGAAGATAAAAATTTTTATATTATAAAAAATGGAAAAGTTGTTAATAAAATTCAACATCTTCCACAACATATATATTTCAAAGAAATTACAGATGGATTAAATCCTGTCGTTTTTTTACCTGATGGGACAACAGAAATGGCAGGGCATATAATTTTAGGAATTGAAAATAAAAATGATGAAAAAAAGATAGTTGTTAATAATATTACAGGGAAATGTATAATAAAATGAAAAAAGGAATAACTTTAATAAATATCCTTGTTTCTCTTATCATCCTTTCAATAGGGATAATTACTCTATTAAAGGTCTATCCAGTTATTAGTTCACTTTCTGAAAGGGGAAAAGATAATGCAACTATTTCAATGATTTCTACTCAGATTTTCACTCTCATTGATAAAGTTTATTCTTCTTCCAATAATGATTTGCCTTCTTCTGTTGATGGGTGTTTTCTTGAATTTCCACAATACAAATATAAAATTGATTTTTCAGAAGAAAGAAAAAATTTATATAATGCGGATATTGAAATTTCATGGAAAAGAAAGGGAAAAATTGAAAAAAGATATTTTACATATTCATTCAGAAGAGAATAAAGGGTTTACCTTAATTGAGGTTTTAGTTTCAATTGTAATTCTTACAATCATTATTTTTTCTTCTATGTTTATTTTTAAAGAAAGTGTAAGAAAATTTAGAAAAAATACATATGAAAAAGAAATTTATAAAACAGCAACAGAAACATTTCAGACAATTGAAAAATATCTTAAAAATGCCAAAATAAACAATTTAAATGGAAAATTAAGAATGAACTTTAAAGGTCAGAAACAATGGGTCAAATTTATATCTACCACAGAAGAAAGTAAAGAGAGTGATTTTTTGAAAGTCGGGATATATTTCCAGGATAATAACTTAAAAATGTCTATTGAAAAAATTGATGAAGAAAGTGATTTTAGTTTTAAGAAAGGTTTTCCGGGGGCACAAATTCTTGCAGAAAATATTAGAAATTTCGAAATTTTATATTTTGATGGAACAAATTATGTTTCAAACTGGGATACAGAAAACACAGAAGAGCCCCAATTACCTCCATTTGTTAAGATTATTATGGAAATTGAATCAGGAATGAAAGTTGAAGGAAAAAAATTAAATAAAAATTTTGAAAGAATAATAAAGGTGGGTTATGAATAGAGGAGTAAGTATAATTTTTACGATTTTTATTTTATTTCTTCTTTTTATTTTTACTGCAACAATGCTTTTTATTTTTCAGTTCTGGGAAAAAACAAGTTTTAAATTTTTTTCATCAAGACAGGCATATACTTTTGCAAAAAATGGCATAGAAGAAGGTATATGGGAAATTAATAATGATGATAAAAAATATGATTGTTTAAATGATAAATGGAGAGTAAATTTTCAGGGAAAAGAAGTTGACCTGAATGAAGATGGGAAATTTGATTCAAAATGGTTCTATATAAAAAATAAAAAAGGAGAAATTATTGGTAGATATGCTGTTTTAGTTGAAGATGAAAGTGGAAAGGTAAATATAAATTCTTCTGGAAATTTATCTTTAAATTATAACGAAGGTTATGGTTGTCATGAAATATCTCTTTTTCGGGAAATAATAGGGGAAAAGAATATGATAAATATATTGCATTTTAAATATGGGAATGACTTTTTCCCTGGAACAAGAAATTTTGATGATAATAAAAACCAGAATAGTTATGAAACAGATGGAATTGATAATGATGCTGATGGAATTATTGATGAGTATGGAGAAGGAATTGATGAACCAGAAGAATTTAATTTTGAAAAACCTTATGGGGATGATAGACCATTTTTTGATATTTCAGATATCAAATTAGTTGATGGAATTGGACAGGATGTATTCAATAGATTTAAAAATTATATTACAGTGTTTTCTTATGACCTTGAAAGAAACAAAAATGATGAAGAAAGGATAAATATAAATACTGCTGATTTCAATACACTTTTTTCTTTTTTTCAATCACTTGGATATTCTGAAAAAGAGGCCTGCCAAATTTCCTTAAATATTATTGATTACAGAGATAATGATTCTATACCTACAATAAAAAAATTAGGCAATTCACTATTTATAGGAATTGAAGATACTCCTTACTTGAATGAAATAGATGCAGTGAAAGAATGGGAAAATAAAACACTTGAATCAGGGGCAATTATTCTTACTGAAAAAGGTGGACAATTTGTTGAAATTTTTAATCCTTATGACAGAGAAATTGATATTGGCGGTTGGGAAGTAAAAGGTGTTTTAACCCTTTTTTCAAATTTATGGAATGGTATTTTTTCTACTTCCGAGCAAGTTTTGGATGAAGTTGAAAATGGGGAAACAGAAATAGTACAACCAGATTTTCTTGGGAATCTTGTTCCAACTACAATAAAAATAAGAGAAGGAGTAAAAATTGAGCCACACTCTTTTTATACAATAGGAGACCTTATAACAATTGTAATAATAATGGTCCCTCCTGACTTTGTTCCAATTATTTTATTTTTACCTACACATGACCCATCTGATTGTTCACAATATGAACCAATTATTGCTATAAATCCTGGTTCTTTTGGTGCTATTTCAAAAATTTTATCTTCTATTCCCTTTCTTTCAAAATTAGGACTTGATTTCACAGTAAGTTTATATGACAAAGGTGGAAATTTAATTGAAAAAACGGACTATCCGCTTGATACACCATGGACAACTGTTCAGAAAAATGACCCAAGAATGAGCGGAAGTGGTAATTGGTTTCCTTCAATTTCTACTCCAAATACCTTTAATTCTGTTTTTATGCCATTTGTAGGTGAAGAATTTAATAGTGTTAATTGGATTTTAAACTGGGGTTCTTCTTTTGCAATAAAAAATAATAAATTTTCTTCAGTTGGAGAAATTTCACTTATACACAAAAACGCACAATGGAAAACAATAAATTTATGGAAAAATATATCGGACAGAAAAATTATTGATAATATAAAAGTTAGAAAAGAAGAAAAGGTCTACGGGAAAATAAATATAAATACAAGTAGTGAAGATACTTTAAAATGTCTGCCATTGGTTAGTAAGATAACTGCAAAAATTATTTGTGCGGGTAGACCCTATACAGATATAACAGAAATACTTGGTTCTCCTTCCGGAATGAATTTTGAAAAAGTTCTTTTATCCAGGGACATTACAAAATATGGATTTGATGGGATTGATAATGATAGAGATATTTATATTGATACTGAAAAGGAAAAAGAAATGGTGTTTTCAAAAATTGTAGGTCTCATAACAGTAAGAAGCAACATATTTAAAATTACTTCTATTGGAGAAAAAGTGCAAGATAAAAATAATAATGGTAAAATAGAAGATGAAGAAATAATTGCAACAAAAAAAATAAATGCGTGGTATGATAGGAGAAAAAAGAAAATAATCCATAGAAAGGAAATTTAATGGGTAAATTGAAAATTGAAAGCGGAAAATTTACAATTGTAAAATTAAAAAATTTTTCTAAGAAACATGAGAAAAAAATTATTTTATTCTTTTTATGTATTCTTCTTGTTTTATTTGCACTTCTTTTTCTCCACTTTAAAAAAATAAAAGATGAAACAGTGGCAGTTGTAAATGGATATAGAATTACTTTTGATGATATACTGACAAAAGCAGAAACATCTCCAGTATTTTATCAGGAATATTTAAAAATTGAACCAAAATTTTTTGTTGAGGAATACATAAATCAGATTCTCCTCTTTCAAAAAGCAAAACAAAATGAGAGAAAATATAAAAAAGAAATTGAAGAGAAAATGAAAAATTACTATATTGACTTACTCACAAACATTTATGTAGAAAAAGAGTTAACAGAAAAAATAAAAGTAAGTGAAGAAGAAATACAGGACTATTACAACAAAAATATAAGTGATTTTGTTATTCCTGAAAAAGTTAATCTATATGAAATTGTTACAGATAGTAAAGATAAAGCAGTTGAAATTTTATCAAGATTATCCATTGGAGAGTCATTTGAAGATATAGCAGAAAGAGAGTCAATAAGTAATTCAGCAAAAAATGGAGGTAATTTAGGTTGGATTGATGTAGAAAAATTAGACCATGAAATTGCATCTCTTGTAACAAAGATAAGTCCAGGGCAAATTCTAGCAAATATCTTTAAAACAGACATGGGATATCATATTATAAAACTCGCTGGCAGGACTGAGAGGAGAGTTTTAACATTGGAAGAGGCAAGGCAATCAATTATAAATATGATAAAGACCCAGAGAAAGAAAAAAGAAGTAGAGAAATTTGTTAAAAATTTAAGAGAGAATAGCAAAATACAAATTTTTCCTGGTAAGATAGAGGAAATAAAGACAAGAATAAAATGAAAAAGATTATATTTATTTTTGCTTTTTTTGTACCATTTTTGTTTTCTGCTGATAAAATAGTTGCATTTGTTGAAAATTCTCCTGTTTTTGAAAGTGAGGTCTACCAAATTATTTCTTATGATAAACTTTCTTATGATGAAGCACTTGAAAAAGTAATTCAGAGAAAACTTATTGTTGAAAAAAGCAAAAAAGAAGATATCAAGGTAAGTGATGAAGAAATTGGAAAAGAATTTCAAAAAATAAGACAATCTTTTCCAGATGAGAAAAGTTTTATGGAAAATCTTAAAAAAAACGGATTAACAATCTCACAACTGAAAAATATAATAAAAGAACAAATAATATCAAGAAAATATATTGATAAAGAAATAATAAGCAAAATAGAAATTCCACCGTCAGAAATAGCAAATTTTATAAACAATCATTTAGAGATAACAAAATACAATTTTAAATTTAAGTGGTTTGAGACAAAAAAAGCAGCGGAAGAATTTTGTCTTTCACCCGATATTACAAAAATGGAAGAAAGTGGATATTTAAAAGAGGATGAAATTTTATCTGAAATACTTACAAATTTAAAAAAAATTGGTAAAGGTGAATTTTCTTCTCCATTTGAGGTTGGTAATAAATTTATTGTTGTATATCTTTCAGATGTAAAAAAAGAAAAAGTAGAAAATTTAAAGGACTTATATATTACAGCAAGAAGAAAAATTTTTAATGAAAAATTTAATACAATGTATAAGCAACTTGTTTCTAAATTAAAAAATGAAATGCTTGTCCGAATAATAGAATGAAAATAACAGGAATAACACTTGGAGACCCAGCAGGAATTGGAGGAGAGATTTTTCTTAAAGGTTATAATGAAATAAAAAAAATAAAAAATTCATTTCCTGTTTTAATTGGTGATAGAATTGTTCTTGAAAGAAATGCCACTTCTTTAAGTCAAAAAATATCTATAAAAGAAATAAAAAACAAAAACCAGATAGATAAAAATTGTATAAATATATTTCCTGTTAATTATATAAAAGAAAAAAATTATCCGATTGGAAAAAACTCAAAAATATGTGGAAGTGCCTCTTTTAAATATATTGAATTTGCAATTGACCTATGGAAGAAAAACCAAATTGATGCACTTGTAACTTTGCCAATTTCAAAAAAAGCATGGGAAAAAGCAGGAATTAAATATCCAGGGCATACTGAATTATTATCTGAAAAATTTAATGCCAGAAAAACAGCAATGATTATGGTTGCTGATAAAATAATGACAGTTCTTGCCACAACTCATATTTCTCTTAAAGAGGCAATTGGGAAATTAAGTGTTCAACTTATAGTTGAAAAAGTAAAAAATGGGATTGAATTTCTTGAAAAAATAAAAGTTGAAAATCCTGTTATTGGTGTTTCTGGGTTAAACCCTCATGCAGGAGAAGAAGGACTTATGGGAGATGAGGAAATAAGAATTATAAAACCAGCAATTAAAAAATTAAGAAAACAAGGAATAAATTGTATTGGTCCTATAGTTCCAGATGCAATATTTAGAAAAAATATAGAAGGAGAAATTTCTCTTATTATTTCAATGTATCATGACCAGGCATTAATTCCACTTAAAACATTTTATTTTGAAAAATTGGTTAACTTTACATCTGGAATACCAATGATAAGGACCAGCCCTGGACATGGAACTGCTTTTGATATTGCATATAAAAATAAGGGAAATCCATCAAGTTTTATTGAAAGTTATAAACTCGCAGTTGAACTATTGAAGTAAATGGATAAATTTCTTACGAAGAAAAAATTAAGAGAACTTTTAGTTAGTGAGAATTTAGATATAAAAAAATATTTAGGACAACATTTTTTAGTTGATAGAAATGCAAGAGATAAACTTCTTTCATTTGCAGAAATTTCAAAAGAAGATGTTATATTTGAAATTGGTCCTGGACTTGGGGCACTTACAGAATATCTAATTGAAAAGTCAAAATGTGTATATGGTTTTGAAATAGATAACCACCTTTGTAAAATTTTAAATAAGAGATTTGGTCATTATAAAAACTTCAATCTTATAGAGACAGATTTTTTACAGACAGATGAAAATTTCTGGAGGAATTTTGAAAGAGTAAAAGTAATTGGAAATACTCCTTACTATTTAAGTTCTCCTATTGTTTTTCATATTCTCAAATTCTTAAAAAAAATATCTCTATCTCTTCTTACAGTCCAAAAAGAAGTTGGAGAAAAGTTTGTTGCTCATCCAGGAAATAAAAATTATGGTCCTATATCAATTCTTCTTTCCCTTTACACAGATAGCAAAATATGTTATTCTTTAAAAAAAGATGTTTTCTTCCCAAAACCAGAAGTACAGTCAGTTGCAGTAAAAATTATTCCTTTGGAACAGCCAAAAATTGAAGTTGAAAAAAAATTCTGGGAATTTTTACCATTAATTTTTAATAATAGAAGGAAAAAATTAGTCAATGTAATAAATAAAATTTTTAAATTATCAAAAGAAGATATTATAAAAATAATAAATAAAATTGGTATTTCAGAAAATAGCAGAGTAGAGGAGTTAGAACCAGAAAAGATATATCAACTCTATCAAATGGTAAATATACAAGCAACTGTGTTTCCTGAGAAGTAGAAAGCAGTAAGTAGAAAGAGACAAAAGGCAAAATTCTCTTCATCTCCATTTGTAAAGGGAGGATGAAGTGAATTTTTAGAGAGTAGAACAAATGGGTGATAAAACATATTTAAATAGAATAATTTGTGGTGATACTTTAAGTATTTTAAAAAATATGCCAGATGAAATTGTAGATGTAGGTGTGACATCACCTCCTTATAATAAGGGAGAAAATAAAAAGGGGTGGTTAGTATCAGACTTGTTTTACTATATGAAGAATGAAAAAATTTGATATTTTTCTGGCAGACCTGGTGTGGAGAAAACAATTAATTAAAAAAGGAGAGGAAAAATGGCAATGTGGATAGGAATAAATAGGAAAGCACGTGTTTGTTATGGATTTGATGATGTTTCTCTTGTTCCAGGAGATGTTACTTTAAATCCAGAAGAAGTTGATATTTCAACAAAAATTGGAAATGTTGAATTAAAAATACCTGTGCTTGCAGCAGCAATGGATGGAGTGGTTGACCCTAAATTCGCAGTTGAATTTGGGAAACTTGGTGGAATTGCTGTTTTAAATCTTGTTGGTATTTATACAAGATATGAAGACCCTTATGAAATAATTGAGAAAATAATTTCAAGTCCTTATGAAGAATCAACAAAAATTATCCAAAATATTTATAAAGAACCAATAAAAGAAAATCTTATAGGAGAAAGAATAGAGCAAATAAAAAAGGGAAATGTTGTCTGTGCAGTTAGTTCAATTCCTCAACTTGCAGAAAAATATATTGGTATTGCAATTGAGAGTGGAGTGGATATTTTTGTTGTGCAATCAACTGTTACAACTGCAAAACATATTTCTTCTTCATATAAACCACTTGACCTTTATAAATTCTGTAAAGGAGCAAAAGTTCCAATTATTATAGGTAATTGTGTAACTTTTGATGTTGCTTATCAACTTATGGAAACAGGAGCAGATGGACTTCTTGTAGGGATTGGGCCTGGGGCTGCCTGTACTACAAGAGAGGTTTTAGGTATAGGCGTTCCACAGGTAACCGCAACTTCTGATTGTGCTGCTGCAAGAGATAAATACTTTAAAAAGACAGGAAAATATGTCTCTGTTATAACTGATGGAGGAATGGTTACAAGTGGTGATATCTGTAAAGCATTTGGAGTTGGGGCAGATGCAGTTATGATTGGGTCTGCTTTTGTAAAATCGGTCGAATCACCTGGGAAAGGGTATCACTGGGGAATGGCAACATCTGATGGAAATTTACCAAGAGGCACAAGAGTAAAAATTGGGACATCCGGGACTTTAAAAGAAATTCTTTTTGGACCTGCAAAAGTTGATGACGGTTCTCAAAATTTAATGGGTGCATTAAAACTTTCAATGGCATCAGTAGGAGCAAAAAATATCAATGAAATGCAAATGACAGATATAGCAATTGCTCCATCTATGAAAACAGAAGGTAAAATTTATCAGGCAGCAAGAAAAGAAGCAAGAAAATAATCACAAATATTAAATAAATAAATTGGTTAAGAGACACAAAGGTACAGAAGGGAAAAACAAAAAGCAAAATCCATCCCCTTTACAAAGATAAATGGGCAAGCATTAAAAAGAGTAGGAGAGATACTTCCCTTTTTGGTAAACCGACTAAGGAAGCAGGGGTTAGCAAGGCAGAGTTGGTGCGTTATCCCAAATACTTTCCCTAAAAATGCTTCCCCCTTTAACCAAAGGGGGATAGAGGGGGATTTTAGAAAATTACAGGAAATCCATCCCTTCCTTCCTTTGAAAAAGGAAGGAGAGATACTTCCCCCTTTTATTAAAGCCTGTCCGACGCGTCCGCCAAAAAGCGCGTCGGATTCGTAATGTTTTGTGGCGAACATTTTGGCGGAGGGATGAAGGGGGATTTCATCCTTCTCCCCAGTCTCTGTCCGCCGTGCGGTGTGGCGGAGGGGAGAAGGTAGGGATGAGGGGGATTAATGTTTCTCACTTTTGTAAAGGAGGATTTTAAAGTAAATTTTTCTGAACTTTTTACCTAAAATAAAACGGAGGTTAGTAAATATTTTAAAATGAGTAAATTTGTTCATCTTCATCTTCATTCAGAATATAGTTTATTAGATGGTATGTGCAAAATAGAAGAAGTTATTCCATTAGCAAAAAAGAATAAAATGACTTCTCTTGCAATAACAGACCATGGAAGTATGGCAGGAGTTGTTAAATTTTATAAAGTTGCTCTGGATAATGGGATAAAACCAATTATTGGTTGTGAGATGTATATTGCCCCTGAAAGTATGACTGATAAAACCAAAAGAGAAAGGAATAACTATCATTTAACACTTCTTGCTTCTGATAATAATGGCTATAAAAATTTAATGGCTCTTTCTACTTTTTCTTATCTCAAAGGATTTTATTATAAACCAAGAATAGATAAAGAAATTTTATCAAAATACTCAAAAGGGATTATTGCAATGAGTGGTTGTCTTCAAGGGGAAATACCATATTTTCTTTTGAAAGATGAAATTGAAAAAGCAGAAGAAGTTGTTAATGAGTATATTGAAATATTCGGGAAAGAGAATTTTTATTTAGAAATAATGGATAATAATCTACCTGAACAAAAAAAAGTAAATTCTGATATTTTACAACTTGCAAAAAAATCAGGGATAAAGGTAGTTGCAACAAATGATTGTCATTATTTAAAAAGAGAGGACTCTTTTTCACATGATGTTTTATTATGTATTCAGACAAAAACACATATTGAAGATACAAAAAGATTAAAATTCAAGACAGATGAATTTTATTTCAAGACATCAGAAGAAATGGAGAGGTCATTTAAAGATATACCAGAGGTACTTGAAAATACATTAGAAATAAGTGAAAAATGTAATGTTGAAATTGATTTTAATAAGTATAACTTACCAAGATTTTATCCACCTGAAAACAAAACACCCGATATATATATTAAAGAAATGGTAAAAAATGGACTTGAAGAAAAATTTAATCTCAAAAATGTTAATTTTTCAGAAAAAAATGAGATAGTGGAAAGGGCAAAATATGAATTAGATGTAATAAAAAAAATGGGATTTTCAAGTTATTTTCTTATAATAAGTGATATTGTTAATTACGCCAAAAAAAATGGAATAAGTGTTGGTCCAGGTAGAGGGTCTGCTGCTGGAAGTTTAATTTCATATCTTTTAGGTATTACAGATATAAATCCTTTAGAATATAACCTTATATTTGAAAGATTCCTGAACCCTGAAAGAATAAGTATGCCAGATATTGATATTGATTTTTGTGATAGAAGAAGGGAAGAAATAATTAAGTATATAAGAGAAAAGTATGGAGAAAACAATGTTTCTCAAATAGGAACTTATGGGACAATGGCTGCAAGAGCAGTCGTCAGAGATGTTGGAAGAGCATTAGGCATGCCTTATAATGAAGTTGACCGAATTGCAAAACTTATAAATTCTTCTCCTGGTACTCTTCTTAAAGAAGAGGTTGTTTTAAATCCAGAAGTAAAAAGAGCGATAGAATCAGATGAAAATGTAAAAAATCTTTTTGAAATATGTCTTAAATTAGAAGGATTAGCAAGACATTCCTCAATTCATGCAGCGGGGCTTGTAATAACTGAAAATGAGGTATATAACTATTCTCCTCTTTTTATTGGGCCAAAAGGTGAAGTAGCAACACAGTATGAAATGGATTGGATTGAGAAAATAGGACTTTTGAAGGTTGATATACTTGGACTTAAAACATTATCAGTAATTGAGGATACAATAGAACTTGTCAAAAAAAGAAAAGGTATTGAGATAACTTCCTTTCCTCTTGATGATAAAAAAACATATAAATTACTATCCAATGGTGAAACAGCAGGAGTATTTCAACTTGAAAGTAAAGGTATGCAAAGTTTATTAAGGGACATGAATGTAGAAAATTTTGAGGATATTATCGCAGTGCTTGCTCTGTATAGACCCGGTCCGATGAAAAGTGGAATGGTAAAGGAATATATTGAAAGGAAAAAGGACTCGTCAAAAATAAAATATGACCATCCACTTCTTGAGACAATTTTGAAACCAACTTATGGAGTTATTCTTTATCAAGAACAGGTTATGCAGATAGCAAATAAATTAGCAAATTTTACAATGGGAGAAGCAGACCATTTAAGAAAAGCAATGGGCAAAAAAATATCTTCTGAAATGGAGAAATTTAGAGAAAAATTCATTTTAGGAGCAAAAAAAAATGGAGTAAAAGAAGAAATAGCGGAGAAGATATTTGCTCAAATATCAAAATTTGCTGGATATGGTTTTAACAGGTCTCATAGTGCCTGCTATTCTTTTATTGCATATCAAACAGCGTATTTGAAAAGTAATTTTCCTTTGGAATTCATTACATCTTTACTTAATAGTGAAATTGGCAATAGTGATAAAATAGAGGAATATATAAAAGAATGTGAGAGATATGATATATGGGTTTTACCACCTGATATATGTGAAAGCGATGGTGAGTTTAAAATTTTTGGTAATGATATAATTTTTGGACTTTCTGCTGTAAAAAATGTTGGTTCTGGTGCTATTAAATCAATAATTGAAAGCAGAAAAGAAGGTGATTTTAAATCATTATTTGATTTCTGTGAAAGAGTAAATTTAAGGGTAGTCAATAGAAAAGTGATAGAAAGTTTAATAAAAGGTGGAGCATTTGATTATTTAGAAATACCAAGGTCCCATCTTTTTGCAATGATAGATGATGCAATTGAGTATGGAACAAGAGTGCAAAAGTCACAGGAGAAAGGAGAAATTGAAATATTTTCTACTCCTGTGACAATAAATTATACGAATAAAAAACTTATTTCTTCTTTGCCTGAATGGTCTGAATTAAAGCGATTGTCTTATGAAAAAGATATGTTAGGTGTTTATCTAACAGGCCATCCAGTTGAAAAATATCTGCCTTTATTAAAAGTATATTCATCTATTCCTATTTCTGACCTTCCAAAAGTTAATAATGGGGAGGTTGTCATTGCAGGAATTTTGCAAGAATTAAAGAGAAATATAACAAAAAAAGGGGAGAGGATGGCATCTGGTGAACTTGAAGGAATTGATGGGAAAATAGAAGTTATTTTTTATCCTGAAACATTTAAAAAATACTCATCAGTTATAAGAACTAATAATATTGTATTTATAAAAGGGAAGGTTCAAAAAAGAGAAGATGATATCAAATTTATTGCAAACGAAGTTATTGATTTAGCAGAAGCAAAAGAAAAGTTCACAGGCACAATTGAAATTCATATATGTCTGCCAGTTGAAGATAAGAAAATTAAAGAATTAAAGGAATTTATACAAAACAATAAAGGAAGTTGTTCTGTTATTCTGACATTATATAAAGAAGATAATAGAAAAGTTAAAATAAAAGCAAATGGATATGGAATAAATCCAGAACCAGATATTTTACTTAATTTAAAAAATTCATTTCCTGATTTCAAAATTAACTTTGGTAGATAAAAGGGAAACCCATCCCCCTCTTCCTTTACAAAAGGGAGGAGTATATTTTTCTCCCTTTATAAAAGGGAGATTAAGAGGGATTTTAAGGGGGATTTGAAGGGGGGATTTTTTTCAATATCAGACCTTTGTGCCTAAAACAAAAATGGGACTTATTAAATGTTTAGGGGACTTAAATGAAACCACCTATTGAACCAATTATCTGGAAAGAAGAGCATCTTTATATAATTGACCAGAGAAAACTACCTTTAAAAGAAGAAATAATTGAGATAAAAAATATAAAAGATGTCTGGGAAAGCATAAACAAACTGAAAATAAGAGGCGCTCCTGCAATAGGATGTTTTGCTGGCTTTGGAATTGCCCTGTCTTCTTTAAAATGTAAAGAAAAAACAAAAGACAAATTCATTAAAAAAATAAAAAAAGATATTGAATATCTAAAAACATCAAGACCAACTGCTTATAACTTATTTTATGCTCTTGAAAGAATAGAAAAAGTTTTAGATGAAAACAAAACAATTGATGAGATAAAAAAGGATATTGTTGACGAAGCAAAACAAATATACGAGGAAGATATTGAGTGTTGCTATAAAATAGGAAATTATGGTTCTTCCTTAATAAAAAATGGTATGAATATCCTTACACATTGTAATGCAGGGGGACTTGCAACAAGTGGATATGGAACTGCTCTTTCGCCTCTTTTTGTATCAAAAGAAAGAGGCAAAAAATTCCATGTATTTGTTGATGAAACAAGACCTGTGTTTCAAGGAGCAAGATTAACTACATGGGAACTGGAAAAGTCAAAAATCCCATACACCTTAATTTGTGATAATATGGCTGCTTTTTTAATGAAACAGGGAAAAATTGACATAGTAATTGTTGGTGCAGATAGAATAACCTTAAATGGAGATACTGCAAACAAGATTGGCACATATAATCTTTCAGTTCTGGCAAAACATCATAAAGTGAAATTTTATATTGCTGCTCCCTTTTCTACATTTGATTTTTCCTTAAAAACAGGCAAAGACATACCAATTGAAGAAAGAGACCCTGATGAAATAAGAAAAATAAAAAATATTTATATTGCTCCAAAAAATTGTCCTGTTTATAATCCCTCTTTTGATATAACTCCGGGTGAATTTGTTGATGGATTTATAACCGAAAAAGGTATAATACACCCCCCTTTTAACAAATAATACTCAATAGTTCCAGAAAGCATTCTGAAAGATATAAAAAGACATCGCCCCTTTTAAAGAAATCTTTAAAAAGTGATAAAATAACAAATAAAGGTTTAATAAGAATTTCTCTACATTAACTATAGTGAAATTGATGATGAAGAGTATGGAGTGAGTGAAAACGACAAAAAATTAAATAAGGAGTTTTATAAGAGGTAACTATGCTCTATGAAACTTTTAATTCAATAAAAGAAATCGTTATCGCAGGATTGAATTGTTAAATACTATTTTTAATAGATGTTAAATGTTGAGCACAATGAGTGTAAATCTTAAACATTTTAATTTTCATTTAGTTTGTGTTATAATACAATTTGAATATCTGTTTAATGTGTAATATAATACAAAATAATGTTGAAATATCGGAAAGAATAAGAAATGTAATTGATGGAATAATTACCAAGGATATAATAACTCTCAAAAAGTTTAAGTCAGAAACAATCAGTAAAATAAATAACTTGCTTTATTTACTTGCGAATTCCGATGTAATTAGTTATGAAAAATTACTTCATACCTTACGAATTGATAATATAAGAACATTATCTTCTTTATTGGATGTTTTAGTAATGGCAGGAGTTCTTATAAGAGTTAAATGTTATGGACAAACTTATGGAACCACCAGAAAAACACCAAAATATCTTTTTATTACACCCTCTCTTAGGAATGCTATTCTAAATGGCAGTTTTACTTCTGGACTGGAAGGAAAAAAATAGAAGATTATTTTGCATTAATTTTTGAAAATGATTTAAAGAAAACGGTTGCTCAAAATTTATATTATGATATAGCAAAAAGTGGTGCAGATTTTGTTTTAAATTTGAAGAATAGAAGTAATATTGTAATTGAAGTTGGTTTTAATAAAGAGGAAACCAGACAGGTTGAAAAAACAATGAAAAAGGTGAAAAGTTCTTATGGATTAGTCTTTGGGAGCGATAAATTAGAATTAGTTAACAAATCAATTGTAAAAATTCCTTTAAAATTTTTAATGTTAATTTGATAAAAAAAATATTTTAGGAGAAAAGGAAAGGGCGGTTAGCTCAGTGGTTAGAGCGTCCGGTTCACATCCGGAAGGTCACAGGTTCAAATCCTGTACCGCCCATTGGAGGACCGACTTCCTATGGAGGTCTGTTCTCCTTCTGTATAATTAAAAATTTTTTATGGACTTTCCTACCTATTTAATTGCTTCTCAAGGGTGGTTATACGAACTTATAACTGTTGGTCTCCATGCTGTTTGAAGAAAACTATCCTAAATGAATTAAATAACACCAGATTAATTCTTTTTCCATTTTTATGTACTTTCTGCTATCATTCTTGAAATTCTTTTTTAATTTTACTTTACCATTTTTATAAAAAAAGTGAAATTGATAATTATTTAACAATCAATCCATATGTCTTTACAAAATAAAAAAAATGTGTGATAATACAATAAAGATAATTTTTAACAACATCTTGAGAAATGGAGGAAATAAAAAATGGGAGCAAATATAATAAGAGTTATTTTTTTGATTTTAAGTATTTTATTGTCTTATTGCTTTTTCCCTTCAAGGAAGGTTATTGGAATTATTATTGGTCTACTTGGAGGAGGTCTTATTATTTTTATTGAAATACTTCTTGAAAGGATTTCATTTAAAAAGTTATTACTTGCAGTAGGTGGTTTAATTGTAGGACTTATAACTGCAATTCTTCTCACAAGATTTTTTCTACTTATTCCAATAGAGAATCCGCAAACAGAGAATTATCTGAGATTTATTCTTTATTTTATATTTTCATATTTAGGAATTATGTTAGGAATAAAAGGAGTTGAAGAATTAGGGTTTGTTTTTCCCTTTTTGCACTCTGTTAAGGGAGATGAGAAAGTTGCTGTTGTTGATACAAGTATATTAATAGATGGAAGAGTATATGAACTGGCAAAAAGTGGTTTTATAGATTATACTCTCGTTATCCCGCAATTTGTTTTAAAAGAATTACATGAACTATCAGATTGTTCAAGTGATATGAAAAGGCAAAGAGGAAGAAGGGGACTTGAAACAATTAATAAAATGAGAAAAGATGCGTCCTTGGATGTAAAAATTTATGATACTGATTATCCTGATATACCTTCTGTGGATGCCAAACTTGTTAAACTTGCCGCTGATTTAAGGGCTGCTGTTTTAACAAATGATTTTAATCTATCAAAACTTGCCTCTGTCCAGAATATAAAAATTCTGAATTTTAATACTCTTGCTGATATTCTTAAACCACGACTTGCAAGTGGTGAAAGAATTTCATTAAAGATTATAAAAGAAGGGAAAGAAGCAGACCAGGGAATTGGGTATCTTGAAGATGGAACAATGATAGTAGTTGAAAAAGCATCTAAATATGTTGGAAAAGTGGCAGATATTATTATAGATAGTGCAATCCAGACATCTTCTGGAAGAATAATTTTTGCAAAATTAAAAACATAATGTCAATTGCTATAATAGTTGCAGGGGGAAAAGGGGAAAGAACAGGAAAGAATATCCCAAAGGCATTTTTGGAAATTTCAGGTAAACCACTTCTTTTTTATTCAATAGAAAAATTTCAGTCCTTTTCTTCTTTAATAATTGTTCTTCCAAAAAGCCATCTGGAAATGTGGAAAGATAAGTTAAAATTAAAATATCCTGATATAAATATGGAAATAGTCCCTGGTGGAGAAAATAGGCAGGCATCTGTTTGGAATGGGATTGAAAGAATAAAAGAGGATGAAGAAATTGTTTTAATACATGATGTTGCCAGACCTTTATTATCAAAAAATTTAATAAAAAGAGTTTTAACTGGCACTGAAAAATATGGGGCATGTGTTCCTGTTATTAAATGTGTAGATACATTAAAAAAAATAAAAAATAAAAAAATAGAAAAAACACTTGATAGAAATGAGGTTTTTCTTGTTCAGACCCCACAGGGATTTAAAGCAGGCATAATAAAACAGGCATATGAAAAAGCAAAGAAGGAAAATTTTATTGGGACTGATGATTCAATGTTGGTAGAAAGAATAGGATTACCTGTATATTGTATTGAGGGAGAAAGGACAAATTTAAAAATTACCTATGAAGAAGATATAGGTATAGTAGAATCAATTTTAAATGGAGTTTTAAAATAAATTTAGAGATAGTAATTTTGATTTGAATTTCCCTTTTTAAAATTTTTCAATTTCATCTTCATTTAATACTTTGATGTTGTTTTTTTCCAATATTTTTTCTCCATTTTCAGGATTTTCAACTCTAAAAACTACAATTGCTCTTTCTTCTGATTTTTCAACAAAAGCATACATATATTCTACATTTATTCCATTATCAACAAAAATTTTCAGAATATGAGATAGTCCACCTGGTTCGTCCTTAACTTTTGCAGCAATAACTTTTGTCTCTTTTACTGAGATATTATTTCCTTTCAATATTATGTTTGCCTGTTGCCTCTTATTAACAATAATTCTTAAAATCCCATAATTTGCTTTATCAGCCAGAGAAAGAGCTCTAATATTAATATTATTCTCTCCAAGTAAAGAGACAACTTCAAACAACCTTCCCAATCTATTTTCAAGAAATATTGATAATTGAGTTATCATTTTTCCCCCCTATATTTTTCTCAGGTCAATAATTCTGCTTGCTTTGCCTGTACTTCTCTCAATTGATTTTGGTTCAACAAGATTTACTTCAACATCAATGCCAATTACACTTTCAATTTCTTTTTTTACTTTTTTTTCAAGTTCTTCAAGTTTTTTTACTTCATCAGAAAACGTCTCTTCTGTAATTTCAACATTTATTTGTAATTTATCTAAATATTTTTCTCTTGTAACAACTAACTGATAATGTGGAGCAACTTCTGGAATATTTAAAAGGACTGTTTCTACCTGTGATGGGAAAACATTTACTCCTTTTATTATTAACATATCGTCTATTCTTCCTTTAATCTTACTTATTCTTGGGAAAGTTCTTCCACAGGCACTACATTTCTGATAATTTATGGAAACAATATCACCAGTTCTATACCTTATTAAAGGTAATGCTTCTTTTGTCAGAGTTGTTATTACAAGTTCTCCTTCTTTTCCCTCTTCAAGGGTATTTTCTGTGTTAATATCTATTATTTCTGGAAGAAAATAATCAGACCAGATATGAAGTCCACATTTTCCCTCACATTCCTGTGCAATACCAGGTCCAATTATTTCCGATAATCCATAAATGTCCAGTGCAGTTATACCCCATATTTTTTCAATCTCTTTTCTCATTCTTTCAGACCACGGTTCAGCACCGAAAACACCAATTCTAATTGGTATTTTTGATGTCTCAATTCCAATTGATTTTGCTTCTTCTGCCATATATAAAGCATATGAAGGAGTTCCTGTTAAAACAGTACTTTTAAAATCTTGCATAATCATCAATTGTCTTTTAGTCCCTCCTGCAGATGTTGGAATTACACTGGCTCCAATTTTTAATGCTCCATAATGAATGCCAAGCCCTCCTGTAAAAAGTCCATAACCAAAAGCATTCTGAATAATATCTTCCTTCCCAACTCCTGCACATACTAAACTTCTTGCCATAACTTCACTCCATAATTTTATATCATTTTTTGTATAACCAACAACTGTCAATTTTCCTGTTGTTCCAGAAGAAGCATGAATTTCATAAACCTCTGAAAGGTCAACAGCAAAAAGTCCAAAAGGATAATTTTCTCTCAGGTCTTTTTTTACTGTAAATGGTATATTTTTTAGATCATCAAGAGAAGATAATTTATGAATATTAATTTTGTTTTTTTCAAAAAGGTTATTATAAAAAGGTACTTTTTTATTGACATAATCTAAAATTTTTTTAAGACGATCTAACTGAATTTGTTTTAATTTACTTTCAGAAATAGTTTCTATTCCCTTATTAAAATAAGCCATATGCCCTCCATTGGATTAAATTATTTGTAATATATTTTTAAAGTTTTCAAGTATTAACTATTTTAAAATTGTAAAAAAATTTGTCAACGATATTTTTATGTTAAAATATTTTCTTAATGGTAATACAATGGAAAAAAAATATTTACTTGGAAATGAAGCACTTGCTTATGGTCTTTTTGAAGGAGGACTTGAGGCCTCTTTTGCTTATCCTGGGACCCCATCTTCTGAAATAACAGAAAAATTAGTTGAAATAAGCAAAGAGGAAAATATTTATATTGAATGGAGTATAAATGAAAAAGTATCTTATGAAAATGCTTATGGTGTAAGTTTAACAGGGCGAAGAAGTTGTGTAATTATGAAACATGTTGGTTTAAATGTTGCTTCAGACCCTTTTATAACATCTGTTTATACCGGTATAATTGGGGGGCTGGTAATAATTGTTGCAGATGACCCCTTTGCTTATTCTTCTCAAAATGAGCAAGATAGTAGAAGATACTGGCAATTGGCAAAAACAGTTTGTTTTGAGCCATCATCAATTCAAGAGAGTAAAAATATAGCAAAATTTTCTTTTGAATTTTCTGAAAAAATTGGACTTCCAGTTATGATTAGAAGTGTTACAAAGTTATCCCATGGTAAATCAGATGTTTTGATTGGGA
This sequence comes from bacterium, assembly GCA_035370465.1. Taxonomy (NCBI): domain Bacteria; species bacterium. The sequence continues at coordinate 26,284 of DAOOVW010000013.1, forward strand.
AAAGACAAAAAAAAATTAGTGATTATGGATTTAAAAAAAATCCTTCAAAATTTGTAATGGTTCCTTCAAATGCAAGAGTAGCACTAAAAAATTTGAATGAGAAACAGGAAATAATAAAAAAAGAAGTTGAGAAATTGCCTTTCAGTAAATTTGAGAAAGGAGAAAGTAATATAGGTATTGTTGCCTGTGGACTTACTTATAGTTATGTAAAAGAATTTGTAGAAACAGAGAAAAAAAATTCCCCAATTTTTAAGGTATCAACATATCCTTTACCTGAAAAAAAATTAAAAAATTTCTTAGAAAGTGTTAATGAAATTGTCGTTTTTGAAGAAGGAGACCCGGTTGCTGAAGAACAGATTTATATTTATTCTAAAATTTATAATTTAAAAAATAAAATTTATGGGAAAATAAATAATTTTACTGATAAAGAAGGTGAACTATCAGTTGATAAAGTTGAAGAGACATTTTATAAAATAAGAGGGAAAAAGAAAAAATATTATTCTTTTTCTATTCCAGAAAGACCGCCAGTTTTATGTGCAGGGTGCCCTCATTTAGGTTCTTTTTATATTCTAAAAAAGGTTTTTGGGAAAGATGCCTTGTTTCCAGGAGATATTGGGTGTTATACACTTGGTGTTAAATTAGAAACAATTGATACATGTCTTTGTATGGGAGCAGGTATTTCTATGGGCAGTGGTATGTCAAGATTTGAAAAAAATAATGTAGTATCAATTATTGGGGATTCAACATTTTTTCATACAGGAATTCCGGCCCTTATAAATGCAGTTTATAATCAAGCAAATCAAGTTATATGTATTCTTGATAATAGGACAACTGCAATGACAGGTCATCAACCACATCCAGGAACAGGAATAAATGCTAAGAAAGAAAAAACAGTTGAAATTGAACTTAAAAAATTAATATCTAATTGTGGAGTTGAAGATGTTATTGAAGTTGACCCATATAAAATAAAAGAAGCAATAGAAAAAATAAAGGGAATAAAAGATAAAAAGGGAGTAAAAGTAATAATTTTTAAGAGAGAATGTATAATTACATCAAAAGGAAAGAAAATCCAATATTATATTGACTCAAAAAGATGTAAGGGATGCAAATTGTGTTTAACTATTAACTGTCTTGCCATGAGTTTTAAAAATGGCAAAGCAGAAATTGGAATTTTATGTAATGGATGTGGAATGTGTGAAAATATTTGTCCTTATAAGGCAATAGTCAAAGATGAAAAAAAGGGTTGATATTTTGATTTGTGGAGTTGGAGGACAAGGAATACTTCTTACCTCAAATATAATTGGTATTGCAGGTGTAGAAGAAGGATTTTCTGTCAGAGGTACTGAAATTCATGGAATGTCACAAAGAGGAGGTTCAGTAGAGGCACATATACGATTGAATTGTAATTATGGTCCTCAAATACCTTATGGGAAGGGAGATATTTTAATTGGATTTGAACCACTTGAAGTAGCAAGATATTCTAATTATCTTAAAGAAAATGGAATTTGTGTAGTTAATAGTTATAAAATTCCTATAATTGGGTATGAATATGATGAAAAAGAAATAATTAAAATTATAAAAAGAAAAACAGATAAAATTTATATTGAGAATTTTACTGAAAAGTCAAAAGAATTAGGTTATGTTAGATGTTTGAATATATTAATGCTTGGTTTTGCTTCAAATTTTATACCTATAAAAGAGGAATCTTTTATAAATGCAATAAATATGTATGTAAAAAAAGAATTTGTCAAAATTAATTATCTTTTTTTTAAATCTGGAAGGGAATTATATCATTTATAAAGTGAATTATTCCCAGAAAAAAAGGTTATTATCAGAAATTTTTTTAGACCAATCAATAACAAGTGTTTTACTACCTGCTGGAATTCTCACAATACTGCCTTTTTGGAAATCATCTATATTTTCATTTTTGAAGTCAAAAATATTTTTTTTGCACATACACATAAATGCTTCAAGTCGTGTTGAAGTTGGCTGTAAGTCATGCCCACCATTTTCATAATATTTTACAAAGACATTTTTCCCTAATTTTTTTAATTCTTTTACGAGTTCTTCAGTATGTTCATTATGTGGAACTACATGGTCGTTTGTACCATGTTCTAAAAAAACAGGGCATTTTATTAAATTAGCATGCTCCATTACATCTCTTATAGAAATTTCATAATCACCAAAATATCTTCCTGCCCAATCAATATATGTATTTGTTAACTTTACTATTGGAGAAGAAGCATATACAAATGTAAATGTATCAGGAGCAAAAATTGAACTTAAAAGGCATATATGTCCACCCTGACTACCTCCATAATGATAAATTCTTTTTCTATTTATATCCCTTATGCTTAAAAAAAACCTTAAACCATTTAAAACATCAAATACCTGAAAAAAACTTGCATCATAAGGAACATATGAACCAAGACCTGTTATAGAATTAAAATCAAATCCACTCTGTCTATATTCTGTTGAAATAGAAATTACATTGAAATTTGTTGTAGCATATTCCATTCTATCAACCGGCTGAAATCTATTTCCACCCCAGCCGTGAGTAAAAAACATAATTCCTGTTTCAGAATTTATTTTATCTGGCTCAATTACTAAAAGTGTTATTGGTTTTAGATATGATTCGGAATTTAAGTTTTCATAAGTTATCTCGTACTTTCTCATATATTATTCTCCTGTTTAATTTTTGGTTTTATTATACTTGATAAATTCCATGCTATTTCTTCCATACCAGAAGGTGATGGATGAACAAGGTCAACTCCAAGTCCATCAACATTTTTCAGAATTTCAGTTCCAGGTATATAAATAACTTTTTCATTATTTAAACTTTCAACTGTTTTTTTAACAATTTCTCTAAATTTTTTTTCTTTTCCATTGCAATCATCAAAAAAATCACTACCGAATGTAAAAATATCAATACAAAAAATATATTTATCAGGATTTTTTTCCTTTATTGTAGGTATGAAATATTCAACTCTTTTTTTAAATTCTTCAACTTCAAAATTATACAACATATTTATTCCCATTTCAAGAGTAGCAAAGTTCCACTTAACTTTTTCTGCTATGTAATCAGCCATTTCTTTTTCTAAATGTGCTCCACCACCAAAACCCAAATTTATAAGGTCAACACCAAGAAGTTGTGCAGTTCTCATTACATAACTTCCTGTAGGTCTTATTGCAGATTGTCCTTGCGTAATTGAAGAACCATAAGATAAGTATTTAATGGAAGGAACCTGTTCTTTTTCTGGTATGTCAAAATTACCTTCAATATCAACTATTTTTAAAATTATAGAACGTGGCAGAATTATTCTTGTCAAAATTGGGTCAAAAGGTAGCCCATTTTTTTCAGTCAAAATTTTTAATTTTTTACTATTAGATAACAGGTCTTCTCTTTTTAAGGTAATTGTTGTAATTTCATCAGAAATCCATTGAAACGAATGAAAAAAATTTCCTTGATAAATTTCATAAATACCACCTGCCCCTTTATCTTTTGCCTGAAGCATAATTTTCCCTATATCACTTTTTAAATTAAACCTTATTTCACATCCATCAGGCATCAATGCCCTTGTTTGTAAATATTCGTTCTGTTTTAGATGTTTTCTTAACACATCGGGAATCCTTGAAATTATGTTTTTTTCTTTGCCAATTTCAACTAATTCATAAACATTATATAACTCAACATTTTTGTAAATCATAATTTTCTCCTTTTTAAAGCAAATTTAAAAATGAAATTGTTATATTTTTATTGAATAAACTCTTTATGTACCTGTTTTAATGCTTTTTCTCCGTCTTTTTTTCTTACAATAGAAGAGATTTTAATTTCAGAAGTACTTATCATTTCTATATTTACACCAACTTTTGCAATAGCAGAAAACATCCTTCCTGCAACTCCTGGATTATTCATCATTCCAATTCCAATTATTGATATTTTACAAATATCAGTGTCTTTTTCAACTTTTTCTGCACCAAGTTTTTCTCCTAATTTCTGGGATATTTCAAATGCTTTTTCAAGGTCATTTATATCAACTGTAAATGAAATGTCAGCATAGTTTTGCTTACTTACATTTTGAACAATCATATCAACATTTATATTTTCATTTCCTATTGAGGTAAAAATTTCAGCAGCAATTCCAGGTCTATCAGGAATTCTAAAAATTGTTATTTTTGCCTGGTTTTTGTCAATTGAAACAGCAGAAACACTTGCTCCTTCTTTTACTTCCATTTCTTTAATCATTGTTCCTTCCCCCTTTTTGTTAAAAGTTGGTTTCACAACAAATGGCACTTTATATTTTTTTGCAAATTCAACTGCTCTTGCCTGCATTACTTTTGCTCCTGACCATGCCATTTCAAGCATTTCATCATAAGATATTTCTTTTATAAGTTTTGCTTCACTGATTATATTTGGGTCTGCTGTAAAAACACCTTCAACATCTGTATATATTTCACATAATTTTGCTTTTATTGCCGCAGCAATTGCAATTGCAGTAAGGTCAGACCCACCTCTCCCAAGTGTTGTTATTGTATTTTCAAAACTTATTCCCTGAAATCCAGCAACTACAACTATTTTATTTTTATTTAATTCCCTTATTATGTTTTTGGGGTCTATTTTCTGGATTCTTGCTTTTGTATGAACATTGTCTGTTTTTATACCTGCAAAATATCCTGGAAACCCTTCTGCTTCATACCCTAAATTTTCAATAGCCATACAAACAAGAGATACGGATACCATTTCTCCAGTTGACAGCAGAAGGTCAAGTTCTCTTGCAGGAGGGAAAGTAGTTATCTGTTTTGCTAAGGAAATTAAGTTATCTGTTGTTTTTCCCATAGCAGAAACAACAACAACAACACCATATCCATTTTTTTTTGTTTCAACAATTCTTTCTGCAACAAATTTTATTTTTTCAATATCTATTAAAGAACTACCACCATATTTCTGAACTATTATATCCATTTTTTACCTTTTTTAAGTAATAATTTTACACTATTTTTTCCTTTTACAAAATTATATATTGGCAAGCATTGTTTCAAGAAGAAAAAGGCACCCTCTTTTATCAAGTGGATTGTTTTTATTTCCACATTTTGGTGACTGAATACAGGATGGACAGCCAGATTCACATTTACATCCTTTTACACTTTCATAAGATAAATTTAGAATTTTTTCTATTCTTTCATATCCAGTTTTTGTAATTCCAATTCCCCCAGGATACCCATCATATATAAATATTGTTGCTTTTTCTGTTTGTTGATGAAAAGGGAAAGAATAACCACCAATATCACCTCTATCAGAAGGGACTTCAACAGGAAAAATTCCTATAATTGAATGTTCAACTGCGTGGATACTCCCATGAAAATCAATCTTTCTCTTTTTAAATTCTTCAATTTGTTTTTCGTGTATTTCAATCCACAGAGATTGTGTTTGAAATTTTATATCTGGTAAATTTAATTGATAAAGGCCAATAAGCGTTTTGTCTTTTTCTTTCCTTTTTTCATAACTGACAAAATTAGTTGTGACTTCAATTTTACCAAATTTAATTTTGAATTCATTTCCTTTTTCTTTTATCATATCCATTATATTAATTTTTTCCCACCAATTAACCTGGGTATAATAATCAACTTTCGCTTTCTGAACAATTACCTGCTTTGTTTGTGGTTTTATAAATGAAACATAATATTTATTTCCTAAATGTAAATAAATTGCTCCTGGATGACAGTCATAATAAACTTTATTTTCTTCAATTTCTCCTATGATTTTTCCTGTATCTACTTCAACTATTGAAAAAATATCCCCAACCGTTCTTAAATTAACCTGTGTATGTGGATATTTTCCGGAGTAAAAGTATCTTCCATCAAATGTTTTTTTGAATTTTGTTTCAAGTATTTCTTTTATAAAATTACCATACAAATTTATTTCATTTTCACTGAAAGGCATTTCAAAACAAGCACATTTAAGATGATTTTCAGTAATTATTTCATTTTCAAAATTTATAATTACATCTTCAAATTCTCTTTCAAGAAGTTCATCTGGATTTTTTAAAAAATACTTATCAAGAGCATCAGAAAGTGCCACAAAAATAACAATGGACTCATTATTTTTTCTTCCAACTCTTCCTGCTCTCTGCCAGGTACTTATTATACTTCCTGGATAACCAAAAAGAATGCAGGTATCTAACCAGCCAATATCAATTCCTAATTCTAAAGCACTTGTTGATATTACTCCTTTTAAATTCCCTTCAAACAAATTTTTTTCTATTTCTCTTCTTTCTTCTGGAAGATAACCAGCCCTATATGAAGAAATTACATTTTTTAAGGATGGATTTTTAATTCCCCATATCTGTAAAAGTTCAGTTGCCCTTCTGCTATTTGTAAAAACAATTGTTGAAAGTCCATTTTCAACACTTTTTTTCATCAATTCTATTGTTTGAGTATAAGGAGAGTCCTCAAGTGTATCCCAGAAAACAAAATGTTTTTTCCCGGAAGGAGCAGAATTCTCTTTTATAGATTCAAAATCAAGTCCAACAAGTTGACCTGCAAAACTTTCTGAATTTTTAATTGTAGCAGAAGAAAGAATAAATTGTGGGTTGCTCCCATAAAAATTACAAATTCTTCTTAGCCGTCTTATAACATGAGAAACATTAGAGCCAAAAATTCCTTTGTAAGTATGAACTTCGTCAATAACTACAAAAGAAAGTTCAGAAAAAAATTCCCTCCATAATGAATAAAAAGGTAAAATTCCAATATGGAGCATATCAGGATTTGTAAGAACAATTGAAGGGAATTTTCTTTTGATTTTTTTTCTTATATTTTCAGGTGTATCACCATCATATATTTCTGCTGTTATTGAAGGGAATTTTTTTCTAAAATTTTTTAATGTTTTTAATTGGTCTTGAGTTAATGCTTTTGTTGGAAATATATAAAGTGCTTTTGAATCAGGTGTTTTAAGTATATGGTTAATTACAAATGTATTATAAATAAGTGTTTTGCCACTACCTGTTGGTGTTGTAATTATTATGTTTTTCTTATCATTTAGTTTTTCAAGTCCTTCTTTCTGGTGAATATAAATTTTTTCAATTCCATTTTCTTTAAGATAATTTTTTATTTCAGGACTTATAAAATCAGGTATATCATATTTTTCACCTTTTTTCTCTTTAATAGTTTTAAGATAAACAATATGTTTCTTTAAGTCAGAATTTTTAAGATAATTTAGAAATTTTAAGACATTATTCATTTATTTCCCTCCAGACCAGGTCAGGCAGACCAGGCCCAGTGGAATTTTAATTTGTGAATTTTGTAAGAGGATAATGAAATCCCTTTAAAAATTCAGATGTTTCAATTCTTTTTTTACCTTCCATCTGCAATTGCTTTATTTTAATAGTTCCATTTCCACAAGCAACTTCAATAAAGTCATTTCCAATTTTAATTATTTCTCCTATCATACCAAATTTACCACTTTCTTTTTCTATTTCTGTTTTAAAAATTTTAATTAACTTTTTCCCATTTTTTGTTTCAATATATGTGTAAGCGGTTGGCCATTCAATAACTCCTCTAACAAGGTTGTGTATATCTTTTGCACTTTTTTCCCAGTTAATTTTACCATCTTCTTTTTTTAATTTCCTTGCATAAGAAGGAATTCCTTTTTGTTTTTCACCTCTCTCTCCCTTTTTTATTTTTTCTATAGCAGAAATTAAAATTTTGCTACCTTCATTTGAAAGACGATTTTTTAAAGTAATTGCATCATCATCAGGAAGAATTGGGAATTTTCTCTGTTCTATTATTTCCCCTGCATCTATGTTTTCTTCCATTTTAATAACAGTTATTCCTGTTTCTTCCTCCCCATTTATTAAACACCATTCAATAGGAGCAGGTCCTCTATATTTTGGAAGAAGTGATGGATGTAAATTTATAGAACACAATTTTGGTATTTTTAAGATTTCTACTGGTAATTTTTTCCCATAAGAAATAAGAACAATTAGGTCTGGATTTAATGATTTTAATTTAGAAATAAAATTTTCATCAAATTCTGCTGGTGTTAAAACTTCAATTTTATTTTCTATCGCCCATATTTTTGTAGGAGTTGGTAGAACTTTTTGTCCTCTTCCTTTTGGTTTATCAGGAGTTGTTATAATAGTCAATAAATTAAAATTTTTTTTCAATTCATAAAGAGATGGTATTCCAAATTCGTCACTTCCAAAATAAATTATTTTCATTTTGTAAAAAGTAAAGAGGCAGAAGAAATAATACCAGAGTCAATTCCAAGACCTGCTGGAACAACTTTTACATTTTCACTGAGTTTTTTCATTGCTCTTTCTTTTATTGTTTTTCTTATTGTTTCAAAAAGAATATCCCCTGCCTGTGAAATTCCTCCTCCTATGACTATAATATCTGGATTAAGAAGATTAATAAGAGAAGAGAATAATGCTCCTAAACAAATTCCAACATCAGTCCATATATCCTTTGCAACTTCATCACCTAAATTATATGCATCAGAAATTATTTTTGGCGTTATTTTATTTAAGTTTCCACCAGCAAGTTCATATATTTTTGTTTCTTTCCCTTCTTTTATTGCATTTACTGCTCTTTCAACAATATAATCTCTACCAACAAATCTTTCTATACATCCATAATTTCCACATTTACACTTTTGTCCTTTGTAATCAATTGTGATATGTCCTATCTCAACTGCTGAATATTTTTCTCCTCTTAAAAGTTTTCCATCTTTAACAATTCCTCCTCCAACCCCTGTTCCAAGTGTAATGCATATCATGGTTTTATAACCTTTACCAGCACCAAAAAGATATTCTCCCCATGCAATAGTATTAACATCATTTTCAATGACTACCTTTATATCATATTTTTTTTCGAAAATATCTTTTAAAGGTAAATTATCCCAGCCAGGTAAATTTGGTGCTCCATAAACAATCCCTTCATCATCAACAAGCCCAGGTGTTCCTATGCCAATTCCTATTATTTCATTTTTATTTTCTCCATCAAGGCAAAAGTTGATTGCATTTTCAATCTGTGAAAGGACAATTTCTCTTTTACCTTCCTCACCTCTTGTTGGGAATTGATTTTTCTTTATAATATTTCCCTTATCATCAACAAGCCCTGCCTTTATAAAAGTTCCTCCTAAATCAATTCCAACACATTTCATTTTTTCTCCTCTTTCTTTTTAAATAGTGAAAAGCCCTTTTTTTCTTTTTTTTCTTCTGGTGATTGAACTTCTTTTTTCTTTTCTTCCTTTTTCCGGAAAAGTCCTCTTTTTTCTTTTTTTAAGGGCTGACTTTTCTCCATAGGTTCTTTTATAGGTATTTTTTCTTCTTTTTCTGAAATTTCCTCATATTCAGAATATACACCATATTTTTTAACAAGTTCAATTATATTTGAGTATTGCTGGAAACTTACAGTTTTTGGGACTGAATGGTCTGAATGATAAATATATCCACCCCCTTTTTTAGCAACTTCAAATTTTTTCTTTATTTCCTCTTCAATTTTTGTTAGGTCAGGGTCTTCCATCAATCTTACATCAATTCCACCCATAAAAGAAAGTTGAGCCCCAAATTTTTCTTTTAGTTCAATTAGGTCCATTCCTGCTTTTACTTCCAACGGTTGTAGACAATCAAGTCCAACATCTATAAGAATTGGAATTAATTCTTTTACATTTCCGCAACTATGAAGAAAAACTTTCATACCTTTTGAATGAAAATATTCATATACAAGTTTATCTGCCTGGTAATGTGTTTTCATATATGTTTCAGGAGAAAATAAAGGTCCATTTTTATATCCCATATCATTATAAAGAAATGCTCCATCAAACTTAAATCCATTTTTCATCATAAGTTCAGCCATAATGATTGTAAGTTCTGCTAATGTCATTATCATCTCTTTTACCCAATCAGGGCCTTCTGCCATTGAAATTAAAAGTTGTTCACTTTTTATGTAATTTTGTAAAATATCATATCCATATCCACCAGAAAAACAGCAAAATTTCCCTTCTTCGTATGCTGACACATTACGAGATAAACCACTTGCCCAGTCAACTCTTGTAAAATCAGGAGTAAGCCGTTTTTTTATTTCTTTCCAGTCCTCCTTTTTTGTTATGGGCCAATCAATAACTTCAGGTGTTGTTGAATAATCCCTGTGATTTTTTCTTTTACCTCCATAAGGAGTAGTTGAAATTATGTATTCTTCACTTCTTTCAATAACTTTTACCGGAAATTTAGGAGTTGTGTCTGCACCAAAAAATTCTAATTCATATCCAAAATATTCAGATGGGGTCATATCTTCTGGCAAACCTTCTTTACGCCATCTTCTTATAGTTGCATCCCAGATACTGTCATGAATAGGAACTCTATCAGGTATTTTATGATTTAATGTCCTTAAAATCCTTTCTCTACTTATCATTTTTCCTCCTTTTTATTTTAATTTTTCTTTTATTATTATCATCTAAAATTTCAATTTTTACAAGTATTAACTTTTCAGGTAAATTTTTTTTAATTTTTTCAACCCATTCAATTAAAATAATTCCTTTTCCAATATATTCTTCCCAATTTATTTCTTCAATTTCTCTTTCGTTTTCAAGGCGATAAAGGTCAATATGAAACACAGGTATTTTCCCATAATATTCGTTTATTAAAACAAAAGAAGGACTTATTGCCTGTAAGTTACATAATTTTTTAACAATCCCTTTTATAAAAGTTGTCTTTCCACTTCCCAATTCACCTGAAAAACCAACAATATCTCCTTTTTTCAAACTTTTAGCAAATTTTTCTCCTAATTTTTCTGTTTCGTTTCCAGAATTTGTATAAAAAATTCCCATTTGTTACCTTTTTGTATCTAATGTCCTATTAATATTGCCCATTTTTTTAAATCTGATATCTGAACAAATTTTCCCATTTTTTCTTCTGAAATAGGTAGTATTGTGCCATTTGAATTTTCTGGAGAAGACAATTTGATATTTTTAATATTTTTCTCGTTTATAAAAATTTTTAAATTTTTTATTTCCTCTTTTTTATAATTTATTAAGTGTATAATAAAAGTATTATTTGTTTTATAACCAATATTTAAAACCTGTGGTTCTGTCTTTAGCTCAAAGAACGATTTAACATCTCTGTTAAAAAATAATTTTTCATAATTTTTAATAAAA
>DAOOVW010000014.1 GCA_035370465.1 bacterium
AATAATGTAATCAGTATTTATATCATCACCAAATTTATGAACATATCCTTTTAGTATCATATCATCTCCTTTCTTTTTTAGAAAATTAAATTCCCCTTGCCCCAGTTGTGCTATCTGGGAGACGATAACGCACCAACTCTGAGGCACAAGGTAAGCAACTTCAGTCGGTTTTACAAAGGGGAAACGTTTGTCTCCTTCCTTTGAAAAAGGAAGGTTAGGATGGATTTTCTTTTGTGTCCTTGTCCTAACTTAACATAACGGGCTTCACTGAAGTATCTATTTAAAAATTACCATATTTTTATATATTTGACAATCTTTATGAAAATTATCTTTATTCCGAATGGGCAAATTCTTTAAGTTTTTCTATTTTTTCCCATTTATTCTCAGACAGCCATAAAGGAAAAATAGAATTATTTTGAAATAATGGCTCATCAATAGGTAAACAGGGATATAAATTTTTACTTATCTCAAAATCAATTGTTCCTGGTATTGGTGAGTACTCTGCTATATTTATTTTACAGGGATATTTTTTTAATAATTTTATTGTCTTAATAACCTCTTCATATTTCTGAAAGGGCAGACCTGCAAGAATATAAACACCAATTTCTTCTTTTGAATATCCCCCTATTACCAGATTTTCAATTGCTTTCTCAAAATCAGAAAAAGATACTTTAAAGCTTGACTCTTTTTCCCTTTCAACACTTATTGTTTCAAGAGAAAGGCGAATTGTTTTAAAATTTGATTCTTTTAAAATCACTGCCACATCTTTTGTTATGAATTTTGGATGGATACCATTTGGAGTATGAAAACTTACATTTATTTTTTCCTTTTTTACCAGTTCCAGAAACTTCAAAAGATGGGTTTCAAAATTAAAAAAAAGTGCATCATCATAAAAAGCAACATCTTTAAAATGAAATTTCTCATAATTTTTTTTCAACTCAAAAAAAACATCAAAATGGTCTCTCTGATAAAAAGAAGGTTCAAGTTGCTTAATACCACAATACCAGCAAGAAAAAGGACAACCATAAGATGTTTTGATACAGACATATTTCAACTTCTCATAAAAATCCCAGAAAGGATAAATATTGTCAAAAAGTTTAATTTTTTTTGAAAATTTATTGTTGACCTGGTCTATAAAATCCTCAATACTTTTCCCTTTAAAAACCATATCAACATTTAATTTTTCCTTTGCATGATTGAAACAAAAAGTTGCATATATCCCACCAATAATAATAGGAACAGATGGAAAATAATTTTTACAAAACTCTACAATCTCTTTTACCCCTAAATACCAATATGTCATACCTGTTGTTATAAAAATAAAGTCAATTTTTTTTATTGTTTTTATAAAATCAAAAAATAAGTAATCCGGTAGACCAAATCTTTTATATTCTCTTGGGATGTGTTTATAAATTTCTGGCTTTTCAATTTTAATTGAATAAAATTTTCCAGTCCCATATTTTCTATCCGCAATTCCTTTCTCTTTATAAAAATTGTTATTTCTATCAAGAAAATCAAAATAAAAAACATCAATACCATTTTTAACAAGCAAATCAGCAATTTTTAAAAAGCCAATGGGTTTCATCCACAAATCATAAGCAGAAAAATCATAAATTGGTGGGTTTATCATAAGAACTTTCATTTTATCTCGTACCAATTAGCACATTGATAGGTTAAAAAAATGGAAATAACTTAAAAATTTCTTCTTTTTCTATTTGTTTTCCATATTCAGATATTTCAAATGCCTCAGCATATTTTATTACTTTCCCTTTTTCTCCATATAACTCAACAAGTTTCTCTCTATATTTATTTGCAATTTCTTTGTAAAGAGAAAATCTTGTATTAAAAAGATATTTTTTTCTATCTTTTTCATTTTTGGGAATTTCATCTAATTTCCCTTCATTAAATGGAAGCCACTCATACATTTGAGAAGTATGACAATGGAGCATTTCCAATTTTTTATCAATAACATCATCTATTCCAATAACAATATCTGCCTGAAATAAAAGGGGTTTTTTAAAACCATCATATGAATAACAAATTACTGGCTGTTCCTTTAAATATTCAGTCAGTGGCAACATATTTGGAACTGTTAATATATAAGAAGCATCCTGAACTAATTGTGAAGTATATCTATGGTCTGGATGATAATCATAAGGTCTATGAGTAATTATTAAATCAGGAATAAAATCTCTGATAATTTTAATTATTACCTTTCTTTTTTCAACTATTGGTTCAAGTTCACCAGTGTGCCAGTCAAGAATTTGATATTCATATAATTTTGCAACTTTTGCAGAATTCTGTGCTTCTTCATATCTTCTTCTTATTAGTTCTATTCCACCAATTTTATAATGTCCTGTTCCACCATTTGTTGTTGACACAAATTTTACAATATGACCTTTTTGTGTATATTTCAAAGCCAGTCCACCACAATTAATGTCAGAATCATCTGGATGTGCCATTATTACCAAAATTCTTAATTTTTTTTCCATCCTCTTTTCTTCTCCTTTTTTCAATCTGGAAAAAATAATTTATTTTTTTAGAAATTAAATCAAAGTAAAACTACTTCTCTTTCACCTTCCTTAACTTCTCCAATAACAAAAGAGGAAAATTTATATTTTTTAATTATATTTAAAGCATTATCAACATTGTCAGGTGAAACAACTAATATAAGTCCAATTCCCATATTGAAAACATCAAACATCTCACTTTCAGAAATTTTTCCTTCTTTTTTTATAATATCAAAAATAGGAGGAACTTCCCATTTGTTTTTATTTATAACACATTTTAAATTATCTCTTATCAATCTTACCAAATTTCCCTTTATCCCTCCTCCTGTAATATGAGCAACACCTTTTATCATCTTGTTATCTGCAAGTTTTGTCAAAAGTGGTGAATAAATATATGTTGGCTTTAAAAGTTCGTCTCCTAATTTCTTCCCAATTTCTTTGTAATGCTTTTTGTAGTCAGAATTTTTAAAAACTTTTCTCAAAAGAGAAAAACCATTGCTATGAACTCCGTTTGAAGAAATACCGATAATTACATCTCCTTTTTTTATTTTACTTCCATCAACAATTTTATTTTTCTCAACAACACCAACACAAAAAGCAGCAAGGTCAAACCCATTTTTCCCATAAACATCTTTCATTTGTGCAATTTCCCCCCCAACTAATACACAATCTGCCATTTTACAACCATCAACTATCCCATCAATAATTTGTTTTTCTCTTTTTCCTTTTAACTCACCAACTGCAATGTAATCAAGAAGAAAGAGAACTTTTGCACCTGAAACACTAACATCATTTACATTCATTCCAACAAGGTCAATTCCAATAGTTGAATAATTATCCATAATTTGAGAAACTAAAATTTTTGTTCCAACTCCATCTGTTGAAGAAACAATAACTGGCTGATTAAAATTTTCAGGAAATTTGAAAAAACCGGAAAAAAAACCAATATCACCAATCATGTATTTTTTTTTATGTAACTTTTCCGTTTTCTTTTTTATATAAGAAATTAATTCTTCTGCTTTTACCTCATCCACCCCTGCTTTTTTATATTTTTCGCTCATTTTTCAGTTCTTTTACATTCCTCAATAAATGCCTCAATATTTTCTATTGGGACTTCTGGTTCAAGAATATGCGTTGGAGAAATGATTAAAGCACCATCATATCCCAATTTTTCTTTTCTTTCTCTTACAACACTTTTAACATCTTCATCTTTTCCAAATGGCATAGTTGATTGAGTCCCTATGGTTCCATCAAAAACAATATATTTACCATACTCTCTTTTAATTTTATAAATATCTAAACATTCTGGCTGAACAGGATTTAGAATTGTAACTCCAATATCAATTAGTTCAGGAATAATTTCTTCAATATTTCCATCACTGTGATACCATATTTGAATATCTGGTTTTATACTCCTTGCTTTTTCATATACCTTTTTCCATCTTGATTTTATAAATTTCCTCCACATCTCTTTAGAAAACATAAGCGATTTTTGATTTGCAACATCATCACCAGTTTTTATATAATCCACCCCTGCTCTTGCTCCTAATTCTGCAATTTTAATATTCCTTTCTGTTATTCTATCAAGTATATATTCACACCATTCTGGGTTTTCTATCATATCCATCAAAAATTCCTGATAGCCCCTTATCTGCCACGATGTCTCATACATATGCCCAACCCAGCAAACAGAAACTTTTCCTTCTTTATGTGCTTTTTCTACATCTTCTTTCATATTTGCTGGACTAAACTTTTCTGCCTGCGGGAATGGAAAATTTTCAATATCACTAATTGATTTGACATTTCTTAGTGGGCTTATATATCCAGTAAAATGGTAATATCCTGCTGGAACTTCAAGAACACCTAACGAATTTATAAAACTTCCCTCAGGTATTTCAACATCCCTGTAATATTCAGAAAAATCAATTTCTTTTCTTCCCTCTTCTGGTTGAACAAAAACAGGATTGAACATCCCAAAAAAATCTATTATTTCTTCCTGTTCTATTTTATATTTTTTACATAATTTCTCCAAAAGATAAGGAGTAAAAGCAGCATAAAAAAGAAATTCATCGTGTCTTTCGTGGTTTATTGTCTTTTGAAATATCTCTAATTGATTCATTTTTTATTTTTACCAATAATTTAATTTTTACATTTTTTTATTTTCTTATAATTTAATCCTATTTCTTTCTATTGTCAAACTATTTAATTTGCCATTTATGTTAAAATAAATTATAATTTCAAAATTAAAAAGGATTAATATGGAGGAGAAAATGAAATTAAAAGAAAATTGTAAATATGGTCTTGCAGTTCCAACAAGCATTGGAGTTAGAATAACCCCTTTAAATAATCAACCAGTTCATACAAGTTCTTTATATATAATGCAGGCAACGAGTGCTGAAACAAATGTTGCAAGTATTTCTTCTTATTTAGGAATACCTGTAAAAGTTCTTACTGCTTTTGTTAAAGGAAGCCCAATTGCAAGATTTATAAAAGAAAATTTGAGAAGTAGAGGGATGGATTTTGAAGGTAATGAATTTGAGCAGGCAGGACCATGGGGATATAGACATCAGTTTAATATTGGAGATACTGGATATGGAGCAAGAGGGCCAAAAGTATGGAATGATAGAAGTGGTGAAGTAGGGAGAATTTTAAGACCTGAGGACTTTGACTTAGAAGGACTTTTTGGGCAAGAAGGAGTTAAAATTGTTCATATGTCAGGGTTAATTGCAGCACTTTCTCCTGATACAAAAAAATTTTGTTTAGAAATTGCCAATATCGCAAAAAAACATAACACAAGAATTTCGTTTGACCTAAATTACAGAGCATCTTTCTGGAAAAATAGAGAACAAGAGTTAAGAAGTGCCTTTACTGAAATTGCAAGTATTTCAGATATACTTGTAGGAAATGAAGAGGACTTTCAACTTTGTTTAGGAATTAAAGGACCAGAAGTTGGAGGGAAAAATATAAAAGACCAGATAGATAGTTTTAAAGAAATGATTGAAAGAACAAAAAAGTTATTTCCTAAGGTAGAAGTCTTTGCTACAACTTTAAGAGAAGTAATAAGTGCAAATCAACATTTATGGGGTGCAATAATGTCAGTTGGGAAAAACTGGTATGTAGTAGAACCAAGAGAGATTTTTGTTCTTGATAGAATTGGTGGTGGTGATGCTTTTGTTGGTGGACTTTTATATGGAATTCTCAAGAACTGGACAGAAGAAAAATGGATACAGTTTGGATGGGCATCTGGAGCACTTGTTGTAACACTTTTAACTGACTATGCTCAACCACTAAATGAAGAAGAAATATGGGATATATGGGCAGGTAAAGCACGAGTAAAAAGGTAAAAAATCTAATCACAATTTGCAGGAATATTTTTCTCTTGAATTTGGGGGACAGAAATACTATGATGAAAAAGAAGGAATTATAAAAAGTATAGAGAATCAAAAAATCTCCCAAAATAGCAGGAAATGATATTATTTTTCTCCTTATTTTGAAATACTATAAATAACATAAGAAAAATTATTAAAAATTTTTATGGAGGAAAAACAATGAAAAGAAATATATTAGTTATTGGAGCGCATATAGATGACTGTGAAGGTGGAAGTTGTGCAGGAATAAGTTTGAAGTTCATAAAATTAGGGTACAAGGTTTATTTTCTTAATACAATAGGCAATCTTAAAAGTTGGTCAATTGTTAAAGATAAAAAAACTGAAGAAGCTTTAATTCAAGAAGCGTATAAGGCAGCAGAAATTTTGGGTACTCATAAGATTTTGTTAAAATTTCAACATAATCACCTTTTTGATATGGATTTCAATGTAATAAAAGAAATTGCAAAAGTAATTAAGAAAATAAATCCTGAAATTATTTTAATTCCATGGCCTAAAGACAATCATCCTGACCATGTTAGAACAGCAAAAGCATCATTAGAAGCAATTTCTTATTTTAATATCAATTCTTCACTTGGAGGGAAAACGTCTATTAAAGTAAATTTAAAAGAAATATTGGCATATGAAATAAGTAGTTGGCAAACAGAGAATTTTAAACCTGATTTTTTTATAAATATTACTAATGAAATGGAAATAGTATGTCAATCTATGAAAGCATTTAAACATATTGGAACTAAACTTTATATAAAGGATAAAAAAGCACAGTGTAGTCTATGGGGAATTCAAGCAGAATTCAAATATGCTGAAGGATTTAAACATCTTGGTCCATATTTTCCGATAAATTCAATATTACTCGCCTTATTTGGTAAAGATTTAAGACCAGCAGGTTTTCTTCAATATCCATGGGGAATTCGACTCTAATTTGCATATTTTTAACCTAAAATCTCGTTTTTTTATCACTATGTATTATATTCAGGTATAGGTAAATCAAATTTTTTCAAAATATCTTTTTGTTTTTTAGAAATTTCAGTCAAAAATATTTTACTATTTTCCATCTCTACTATTTTGATTTTTTTAATTCATAAAGAAGTTCTATAAGAGTATAATCTTTAAAAATACCTTTTTCTCTCATAATTTTACAAACACCTGAATATAGAATAAGAGAAAGGAAACTCAAAGATTGTCTCGCTTGTTTCTTCTCTTTATCCCAATAACTTTCTCCTTCATATACATAAACATTCTTTCCTATTTTTTGTTCTATTCTATATAACTATTTAAAATTTAAATGGCAACTGCTTTAATTCCTTATTTTTCCATAGATTTTATCAGATAAGAAAAACATAGTTATTAATATCGCTGGATTTTAGGTTTAGAGAAAAAGTTTTAGTAAGTAGTGGTCTTGAACACTTAGGGCTGACAGAAATTACTGATAAACTTATGGATATTCCAGCTAAAATCCAACACAAAAATATTTGTACAATAATACTTCTTCCTTTATATCATAATTTCAGCAGAATATTTGTTGAAAATAAAATTCCCAACAATAAAATACTTTATCCCTTTGATACTTCTTAAAATCATTTCCTGCAAAATGTTGACAAATATTTACACTTAGGTATAATTATTATCTAAAAAAATAACTCTATACTTTTAAAAAAGGAGGTGAAATATGGCTAAATTAAGAATTAGACCACTTGGAGATAGGGTTGTAATTGAACCATCAGAAGCAGAAGAAAAAACAAAAAGCGGAATAATTTTACCTGATACTGCAAAGGAAAAACCACAGGAAGGAAAAGTTGTTGCTGCTGGAAAAGGGAAAACTGATGAGAGTGGTAAAATAATTCCAATGGAAGTTAAGGTTGGAGATAAAGTTTTATATGGAAAATATGCAGGAACTGAAATAACAATAGACGAAAAAGAGTATATCATTCTTAGAGAAGAAGATATACTTGCAGTCGTTGAAGACAAATAAAAGGAGGTGAAGTATGGCAAAACAAATATTACTTGGTGAAGAAGCAAGAAGGGTTATACTTGAAGGAATGGAGATAATGGTAAAGGCACTAAAACCAACTCTTGGACCAAAAGGAAGATGCGTTGTATTAGAAAAGAAGTTTGGTTCTCCAACAGTAATTAATGATGGAGTTACCATTGCAAAAGAAATTGAACTTGAGGACCCATATAAAAATTTGGGAGCCCAACTTTTAAAAGAAGTTGCTTCTAAAACAAACGATGATACTGGTGATGGAACAACTTCTGCATCAGTTTTAGGATATGCTATAGCAAAAGAGGGTTTTAAAAATGTTGCTGCTGGTGCAAATCCTGTCCATTTAAGAAGAGGAATAGAAAAAGCAGTAAAAGCAATTGTTGACAAATTGAAATTAATGAGTAAGCCAGTGAAAGATAAGCATGAAATTCAACAGGTTGCAACAATTGCTGCTGCAAACGATATTGAAATAGGGCAGATTATTGCAGAAGCAATGGATAAAGTTGGTAAAGAAGGAGTTATAACAGTTGAAGAAGCAAAAGGGACAGAAACAGAATTAAATGTGGTTGAAGGAATGCAGTTTGATAGAGGATATCTTTCTCCATATTTCATTACCGACCCTGAAAGAATGGAATGTATTCTTGAAGATGTTTACATTTTAATATATGATAAAAAAATATCAGCAGTAAAAGATATTCTTCCACTTCTTGAAAAAGTTGCACAGGCAGGAAAACCACTTTTAATAATTGCAGAAGAAGTTGAGGGAGAAGCACTTGCAACTCTTGTTGTTAACAAATTAAGAGGAACATTCCAGTGTTGTGCTGTAAAAGCACCAGGTTTTGGTGATAGAAGAAAAGCAATGCTTGAAGACATTGCTATTCTTACAGGCGGTCAACCAATATTAGAAGAATTGGGAATTAAATTAGAAAGTGTTGACTTAAACATGCTTGGAAGAGCAAAAAGAATAATAGTAGATAAAGAAAATACAACAATTGTTGAAGGAGCTGGCTCTTCATCAAAAATACAAGGAAGAATAAATCAGATTAAAAGTGAGATTGAAAAAACAACATCTGATTATGACAAAGAAAAATTACAGGAGCGACTTGCGAAATTAGCAGGTGGTGTTGCTGTAATAAATGTCGGAGCACCAACTGAAACAGATATGAAAGAAAGAAAAGCAAGAGTTGAAGATGGATTAAGTGCAACAAGAGCAGCAGTTGAAGAAGGCGTTGTTCCTGGTGGTGGTGTTGCTTTATTAAGATGCCAGGCAGAGATAGATAAACTAAAATTTGATGACCCTGATGAGAAAACAGGAGCAAAAATTGTTCAAAAAGCACTTGAATCACCATTGAGACAAATTGCTGAAAATTCAGGACTTGATGGGGCAGTAGTTGTTCAAAAAGTCAGAGAATCAGATGATGTGAATTTTGGATTCAATGCCGAAAAAGATAAATTTGAAGATATAGTGAAAGCAGGAATTATTGACCCAACAAAGGTTGTCAGGAGCGCTTTGGAAAACGCAGCAAGTATGGCTGCATTACTTCTTACATCAGAAGCACTTATAACAGAAAAACCAGAGAAGAAAGAAGAAAAAGTTCCAACACCGCCCCCTTATCCTGAATACTAATAAGTAAATAGTGAAGGAGGTCCCTTTTGGGGACCTCCTTCTATAAAAATGAAGAGGTATCACCTTTTAATTGGCGGTTTTGTTCAAGGTGTAGGTTTTAGATGGTATTGTCAGAAAATAGCAAAAAAGTTAGGACTTGTCGGCTGGGTAAAAAATTTAAGTGATGGGAATGTTGAAATATTAGTTGAAGGAGAAGATAGCACAATAAAAGATTTCTTATCTCAATTAAAAAGCGGTTATTTAGGTAGAAATATATCTAATATTGAAATATTTGAAGAAAAATATAGCGGTGAATTTAATGATTTTGATATAAAATTTTAAAATGGATGAATATAAAGATTATGCTAAAAAAGGACTTCACCAGAAATTACCTGATATTCAGTATTTTGAAAACCAATTTAGAAAATACAAGATAAAAATAATAATTTCAGAATTCACTTCTATATGTCCAAAAACCAGCCAACCAGATTTTGGGACTATAATAATTGAATATGAGCCAGATAAGTATGTTATTGAATTAAAATCATTAAAATTATATATTCAAGCATATAGAAATTTAGGTATTTTTTATGAAAACGCTGTGAATAGAATTCTGAAAGATATTGTTAAAACAATTAATCCCATATGGATTAAGGTAACTGGTGATTTCAACCCAAGAGGTGGAATAAAATCTGTCGTTGAGGTTAGTTATTCTTCTGAAAATAATTTAATAAAATAATTTTTTTCATAATTATTTTGATTTTTTAAAAATCTATTTTATAATTATAAATTATGTTAATAGATGAAATTGAAAAATTAGTTGAACTACAGAAAATTGATAGTGAAATAAAGTTGTTAGAAAATGAAATATCTCTTTTCCCTGAAAAGAAGAAAAATTTTCAGAAACAGTTAGATGATAAAGTATCTGCTCTTTCATCAATTGAGAAAGAATCTAAAAGAGTGGCAATTGAGCGAAAAGAGAAAGAACTTGAATTAAAGGCAATAGAAGACGAGATAAAAAAATTAAAAGATAGATTGAGTGAAGTAAGAACAAATAAAGAATATTTAGCAGTTCAAAAAGAAATTAATGAGTTTGAGAAAAAAAAGGAGAATATAGAAGAAGATATACTGGTTCTTTTTGAGAAAGATGACGAGATAAAAGAGAAAGAAAAAGAATTTAAAAAACAGATAGAAGAACTTAAAAAAGAAATTGAAATAGAGCTAAAAGAGGAAGAAAGAAGAGTCGATGACTTAAAAAAAGAAATTGAAATGAAAAAAGAAGAAAGAGAGAAAAAAATAAATAATATTGAAAAAGGGTTATTTGACCTTTATGAAAAAATACGAAAAAGCAAAAAAGATGGTGTAGCAATATGTAGACTTGAAGATGAAAGATGCGCTGGTTGTTCAATTTATGTTCCTACCTATATCAGTGAAAAAGTAAAAAGAAAAAAAGAAATTGTTCAGTGTGAAAACTGTAGTAGAATTCTTTACTAATGAAGAAACTTACTGTTTTTATTGATGGTGCAAGTCGTGGAAATCCAGGAAATGCTTCTATTGGAATTGTAATATATGAAAATGGAAACTTACTTATGGAGAAAGGTGAATATATAGGAGTAGGAACCAACAATATTGCTGAATATATGGCTTTAATATATAGTTTAATTGAATGTATAAAATTAAAAGCAAAAAATATTGAAATTAAAAGTGATAGTTTATTACTTGTTAAACAGATTAAAGGAGAGTATAAAGTAAAAAATGAATTTATTAAAAAACTAAATATAATTGCAAATAAATTAATAGAAAATTTTAATACATTTGAGATTAAATACATACCAAGAGAAGAAAATAAAAAAGCAGACAAAATCGCTTCTGAAATTTTATCTTACAATTCACTTTTCCCATCCAGTTAAAAAAGGTATAATTTTAAAAAATAGAGTAACGGGGCAGTCGCCTATCAATTTTGATAGGAGGAAAGTCCGGACTCCAGCAAGGAAGATGGCTCCTAACAGAAGCAGTTCACAAGGACTGGAAAGTGTCACAGAAACTATACCGTCCGCAATATTATAAGCGGATAAGGGTGAAATGGCGAGGTAAGAGCTCACCGTCTATCTGGTAACAGATAGAGCAGGACAAACCCCATCTGGAGTAAGGTCAAGCAGGGCTTCGGTTCCTTGCCCTAAAAGGCCCGGGTAGACTGCTTGAGTCAACAAGTAATTGTTGACCAAGATGAATGACTGCCTTAAAACAGAATCCGGCTTACCAGTTACTCTATTTTTTTCTTATAAGTTAAAGTGAGGAAAATTATGAATGAAAAATGGATTGAAAATGGTATTGAGCATTTGATAAATGTATTTGGAAAAGAAAAAGTTGAAAGAGCAATTGAATATGTTAAAAATTTTGATGTTGAAATTCCGTCATGGATATTTGGACCTTTTGGAGGAGGGAGATTTGGAGAATATACTCCACCGGCAGCAGCAAGAAATATTTATGAGAAAATAGATGATGCCTGCTTTGTATATAAAATTACTGGATGTGGAAAAAAAGTTATGACACATGTTCTATGGGACTTTTCTGATGATGGAATAGAACCTGATATAAATATTGTTGAAAAAGTTACAAATTACTTAAAAGATAAAGAAATGAAATTAGGAATTGTAAATCCAACATATTTTCTTTCTGGTTCTCATAAGGGAACTTTCACAAATCCAGAAAAAAAAGTTAGAGAAAGATATATTAAACAGACAATTTTTGCTTCTGATATAGCAAAAAAATTTGGAAATAGTATTATTTCTTTATGGTTTCCAGATGGCTCATTATATCCTGGCCAAATAGAACTTGATGAGAATTATAAATTGATGAAAAAATCTTTTGAAGAAATTTACAATAAAATTTCAGAAGATGTATTTATTTTAATAGAGTACAAACTTTTTGAACCAGGAGCATATAGTACAACAATTCCTGATTGGGGAACTTCGTATATCCTTGCAAAATTAAGGAAAAAACACTCTGGTGTTTTAATTGATATGGGACATCATCCTTATGGAGTAAATATTGAACAGATTGTTGCTACCTTAATTTCGGATGGCATGAGATGCGGTTTCCATTTCAATACAAGATATGCAGCGGATGATGACCTGGCAGTTGAACCTAACCCACAAATGGCAAGAATTTTTTACTATTTAGTTAAAGGAAAAGTAGTTTCAAACAAAGAAGAAAATAAAAATTGGTTCTATGGAATTGACCAAGCATCAGGAATAGAAAATAGAATTGAGGCAGTGATTCATTCAATTGACTCATTACAAATTTCTCTTGCAAAAGCATGCCTGGTAGATATAAATAAATTAAATACCTTACAATTAGAAGATGATATTATTGGAGCAAATAGATATTTTAACGATATATTAATAAACACAGATGTAAGACCAATCATTTATAAAGCAAGAATTGAAAAAGGACTTGCATTTGACCCAATTTTAGAATATAAAAAATCTGGTTATCAGGAAAAAATAGAAAAAGAAAGAGAATAATTTTTTAAAACCTACCTACCCTTTTTACCTTTCAATTTTTCTGCTAAAAAGCACATCTTTCCTATAATTTTTAATTGATGAAAAAAAATTTGACAAAATAAAAAATAGGGTGTTAAATATATAAAAAGGTAAAAAATGGTATACTTTGGTGAATTTAGGAGTAAATTAGATAAAGAAGGAAGGATAGTAATTCCTTCAAAAATGAGAGAACAGTTAAAAGATAGAAATGTTTATATTACAAGGGGATTTGAAGAATGCCTCTTTTTATTTTCTGAAACAATATGGAATTCTCAAACAGAAAAATTGAAAACATTACCATTTACAAAAGGAGACCCAAGAGCATTTACAAGATTGTTTTTTTCAGGTGCTTACAGAACAAAAATTGATAAACAAGGACGGCTGAATATCCCTTTAACCCTTACAAATTATGCAAAAATAAATAATGGAGTTGTTATTATTGGAGTTGGTTTCAGAATAGAAATATGGGACGAGAAAAAGTGGGATGAGTATTATAAGAAATTTTTACCAAGTTATGCAGAAATTTCAGAAAAGTTGATTGGTTCAGAATAAAATGGAACATTATCCTGTAATGAAAGAAAAAGTTTTAGAACTATTAAACCCGAAAGAGGGTGGAATTTATGTTGATGCAACTTCAGGGTACGGGGGACACAGCAAATATATTCTTAAAAATTCAGCAAAAAATATTTTTCTTTATTGTATTGATAAAGATGATGACGCAATTGAAAATTTAAAAAGAAATTTAATAGAATTTAAAAATTTTAAAGCAATAAAAGGTGGTTTTGAAAATTTAATAGAAATTTTGAAAAATGAAAATGTAAAAAAAATTGACGGGATAATATTTGACCTTGGTTTTTCAATTCATCAGATTAAAAATCCTGAAAGAGGATTTTCTTTTTCTGTTGATGGCCCAATTGATATGAGATATGACATAGAACAAAATCTTAATGCAAAAGAAATTTTAAACAAATGGGCTGCTAAAGACCTTATTTATATTTTTAAAAATTATGGGGAAATAAAAAACGCAGAAAGAATTGTAAGTAAAATTATAGAAAGAAGAAAAAAAATAGAATTTGAAACAACGAGGGAATTTGCTGATTTCATTTCATCTATTACTCACAGAGAAAGAAAAAAAATCCACCCTGCAACAAAATTTTTTATGGCTTTGAGAATTGCAACAAACAATGAATTCCCCAATTTAAAAGATGGCTTAAATCAGGCAGTAAATTTACTAAAAGAAAATGGAAGAATTATTGTCATCACCTTTCATTCTCTTGAGGATAGAATTGTAAAAAGGTTCTTAAAAAATAGAGATGATATTAAAATTATAACTAAAAAAGTAATTATTCCTGATGAAGAAGAAATAAGGAAAAATCCTGAAAGTAGAAGTGCAAAATTAAGAGCAGGTGAGAAAAAATGAGAAAAAAGAAATTCTTTATCCCTGACTATTTTTTTCTTATAATTTGTATTACTCCATTACTTATTTTTTATGTATCAATTCACCTTAAAGTAATTCAAGCAGGTTATCAACTTGAAAAATTAGAAAAAGAATACGATGAACTTGAATTTATTAATAAAACATATAAGGCAAAAATTTTAGAGTTAACCAATCCTGATAATTTAAAACAACTTTCCAATAACTTAGGACTTAATTTTATTTCACCAGAAAAATGGTGTTATGTTGACATTAAGAAAAAAAATGAAGAAAATGAGGGGGTAATAGATAATGCATATGCAGAAACAAGACAATAAAAATAATTTTAATCTTAGAATGAAATATGGAAAATATTTTTTTCTTTTTCTTTTTTCTGTTGTATTGTTTGGCCTTTTCAAAATTCAGGTAATTGATTATTCAATTTATTCATTAAAAGACAAAAAGACAAGGTACGAAAAAGTAAAAATCCCTGTTTGTAGAGGAACAATTTATGATAGAAATGGCAAAATTCTTGCTATGAGTGTACCTGTCTATTCTGTTGGAATTGATACATGGGTTATCAATAATTTAAAGGAAAAAAATTTAGATGATATTGAAGAGAAAAAAATATGTGATTGTCTTGGTATAGAAAAACAAATTTTAAAAGAGAAAACGAAAAAGCCATATGCAATTCTAAAAGATAATTTAACAGTTGAAGAATACCAAAAAATAAAAGATGAATATGAAAAAGGAGAAATAAAGGGAATTTATTTTGTAAGGAATTATAAGAGAGTTTATCCTAATGGTAGTCATTGTTGTCATATCCTTGGTTTCATAGGAAAAGATGGAAATGGACTTGAAGGAATAGAATTGTTTTATGATAACCTTTTAAGAGGAAGAGAAGGAGTTGTTTTATATCTGAAAGATGGTAAAGGTAATTTAATTCCAACAATAAATAAAGTTCTTATTCCCCCAGAAGAAGGAAAAGATATATATCTTACAGTAGATTCAAATATACAGTTTATGGTAGAAGAAGAAATAAAGGATGGATTAAAGAATTTTAATTCCAACAGTATTTCTGAAATTGTTATGGACCCTGAAAATGGAGAAATACTCGCAATGGCAAATGTTCCTGATTATGACCTGAATTTTCCTTCAAAGTTTCCTGAATCATATAGAAGAAATAGATGTATAACTGATTTTTTAGAGCCTGGTTCAGTTTTTAAAATTGTTACAGGTACCGCTGCTATTGAAGAAGGAATTTTTTCTCCCTATAATATAATTTTTTGTGAAAATGGCAAATATTTTGTCAGAGGACATTATGTACACGATACTCATAAATATGGGGACCTTTCATTCATAGATGTAATAGTAAAATCAAGTAATATTGGCACAATAAAAATTGCTCTTTCACTCGGTGAGGAAAAATTATATGAGTATTGTAAAAAATTCGGTTTTGGGCAACTGACTGAAATTGATTTACCTGGTGAAATAAAAGGGGTCTTGCGACCATTAGAAAAATGGAGTAATTACTCCATCACTGCTGTTCCAATAGGCCAGGAAGTAGGAATAACTTCAATCCAGGGTATTAGAGCAATGGCTGTTTTAAGTAATGGAGGATATCTTGTCTGGCCACATTTAGTCAAAAAAGTCACTTTACCTGATGGAAAAGATTTCTTCAAAGTCCCAATAAAAAAAAGGAAAGTTATTTCAGAAAGAAGTTGTGAAATAATGAAAGGAGCACTACTAAAAGTTGTAAGTGAACAGGGAACAGCACCTCTCGCCTCTATTGAAGGGTATAAAATTTATGGTAAAACAGGAACAGCACAAAAAGCAGAAAATGGGAGATATGTTCATGGTAAATACTGTGCATCTTTTATTGGATTTCTCACTCAAAATAATAGTAATATAATAATTTCAGTAAATGTTGATGAGCCAAAACCACTTTATTATGGAGGAGTTGTAGCAGCGCCTATTTTCAAAAATACAATGTGGAGAATTTTGCAGTACTGTGATGTTCCACCTGACAATAACCATGAGGAAATAAAAATAGTGTTAGAAAAGAAAGGAAAAAAATGAAACTAAAGGACTTAATTAAAGATATTGACAAAAAAGTGTACAATTTTAAAAACATTGACATCAAAGGAATTGCTTTTGATTCAAGAAAAGTAAGAGATGGTTATATATTTGTTGCTTTAAAAGGAGAGAAAGAAGATGGACATAAATTCATTCCTGAGGCAATAGAAAGAGGAGCAAAATGTATTGTTGTTGAAAAAAAAACATCTTTTCTTATTTCAGATGTCGTTGAAATCGTAGTTGATGATACAAAAAAAGTTCTTGCAATTATATCTTCAAGATTTTATAATGACCCCTCCTCTAAATTAAAAATTGTTGGAATTACAGGAACAAATGGAAAAACAACAACAAGTTTTCTTATTAAAAATATATTAGAAAAGGCAGGAGAAAAAGCAGGATTAATTGGTACAATTTCCTATCAAATAGGGCAAAGACAAATTATCTCTTTTAATACAACTCCAGAATCAGCCGACTTACAAGCATTTTTTTCTGAAATGTTAAAAGAAGAATGTAAATGGGCTGTTTTAGAAATTTCTTCTCATGGTATAGAACAAAGAAGAATTTTAGGAATAAATTTTGATTGTGGAATATTTACAAATATTACACCTTTTGAACATCTTGATTACCATAAAACATTTAAAAATTACCTTCAAACAAAGTTAAAGTTTTTTTCTATATATTTAAAAGAAAGTAAAAAAGAAAATAAAAAAGCAATAATAAATTTAGATGACAAATTCTCCTCATATTTTTTAAGAGAAGCAAAAAAAGCAAAAATTGAGTCAATAATAACCTATGGAAAACATAGAAAAAGTGATATAAAATTGATTGATTATTCTTTAACAAGAAATGGGAATAAAATTATTTTCCAGCGATATGGTGAAAAAATAGAAGTTTTTACTCATTTAAGAGGAATTGGGAATGTTTATAATTGTTTAGCCGCAATATCTTTTGCTACAGGTTATAATATTGATAAAGAAATCATAATAAAAGGAATTGAAGAAACTTTATCTGTTCCTGGAAGATTTGAATTTATAGATGAAGGACAACCATTTGATATTATTGTAGATTATGCTCATACTCATAATGCTCTTTTAACATTACTTCAATCAGTTAGACAAATGAAACCAAAAAGAATTATTCTTGTTTTTGGATGTGGAGGAAACAGGGATAAAAGCAAAAGACCTTTAATGGGAAAAATTGGAGTAAAATTATCTGATATTGTTATTTTAACTTCTGATAATCCACGAAGTGAAGAACCAAGAGAAATAATAAAAGATATTGAAAAAGGTATCCCCTTTTATCTTAAAAAGAAATATGCAGTAATTATTGATAGAAAACAGGCAATAAAAGAAGCAATATCTCTTGCGGGGGAAAATGATTGTGTCGTTATAGCAGGAAAAGGACATGAAACATTTCAAATATTAAAAGATGTAACAGTTCCATTTGACGATAGAGAAGAAGCAAAAAAAACAGTGAAAGAACTATATGGAAAAAATTGAAATAGAAAAAATTGTTAAATGGTGTAAAGGTGAAATAAATAATAAAAATTTTCTCCCTCTTTATATAAATGGTATTTCCACTGATACAAGAAAAATAAAAAAGGGTGAAATTTTTATTGCATTAAAAGGAGAAAAATTTGACGGGCATCAATTTGTTCAAGAAGCATATAAAAATGGAGCAATAGGGGCAATTGTTGATAAAAATATATCTTTTTCATCAGAAAAAAAATTTTTTATTATCCGCGTCAAAGATACTTTAAAGTCATTAGGAGATATTGCAAAGGAATATAGAAATTACATAAACCCATATATAATTGGTATAACGGGTAGTGATGGGAAAACAACAACAAAAGAACTTATTGCAAAATGTTTGGCAGAGAAATTTAATGTAAGGGCAAACCAGGGAAATTATAATAATCAAATAGGTCTTCCTCTTTCTTTACTTTCTTTTGATAAAAAAACTGAAATTGGTGTTCTTGAAATGGGAATGAGTAAGAAAGGAGAAATAGATTATTTAAGTAAAATAGCAAAACCTGATAGTTGTGCCATTACTAATATTGGACGGGCACATATTGGATTTTTTAAAAATATAAAAGAAATTGCAGAAAGTAAAAGCGAGATTTTAAATAACTTAAAAGGAGAAAAATTTTGTCTTTTTAATAGAGACGATAATTTTTTTAATTTTTTAAAAAGCAGGTCTTCCGGAAATGTAAAAAGTTTTGGTAAAAGTATAAAAGCAGATGTAAGAGGAATAATTATAGACGAAGGTAATGATTTTTTTTCTTTTAAAGTAAATAACTTTAATGAAAAATTTATAGTAAATTTCTGGAATACTTCAATGATTTATCCATCTCTTATATCTATTGCTTTTTCTATTAAATTTGGTATTGATTTTGATAAAATAAAAGGTGTAATTGAAAAGTTTAATTCAATAGAAGGCAGAGGAAAAGTATATAAAATAAAAGGAGTTTGTCTTATTGACGAATCATATAATTCAAACCCGAACTCATTAAAAAATTCGCTCATATGTTTTTCAAGAAAAAATTTTAAAAGAAAGATTGCTATAATTGGAGATATGGCTGAACTTGGAAAATTTTCTTCATTTTACCATAAATATATCGGGCAACTTATTAGAAAACTTGATATTGACATGGTAATATCATTAGGGGAGAAAAGTAAAATAATATCTGACCTAAATTTGGGAAAACATTTTTCAGATATTGAAAAATTAAATTTATTTATTAAAAATAAAATTAAAACAGGAGATGGAATTTTAATAAAGGGTTCAAACTTCTTGAATATGGGAGAAATAACAAAATTTTTAATAAAGGAAATAGGATAAAAAATGCTTTATAAATTACTGTATGAATGCGTAAAGTACTGGTTTGGATTTAATGTGTTCAAATATATCACAGTTAGAGCAACTCTTGCAACATTTACATCTCTTATAATTTCAATCATTTTTGGTAAGAAATTTATAAATTCAATGAAAAGGTTTTGCCATCCAAATGATTTTTTAAATTTTAGAGAAAATAATAAAAAAGACATCCCAACAATGGGTGGAATTTTTATACTTTCCACTCTTCTATTTTCAACAATTTTATGGGCTGATATATCAAATATCTATATTCTCCTTCTGATTTTTCTTACCATTTATCTTGCTCTTTTTGGATATTGGGATGACATGAAAAAACTTGTAAATCAAAGTTCAAGAAAGGGATTAAGACCAATTATAAAAATAGTTGCCCAGGTCGGTGCAGGATTGGTTATAGGTATTGTTCTTGTTTATGGTCAGGGAATAAACTTTGATACTTCTGTTTATCTTCCTTTTTTTAAAAAAGTAGTAATACCTCTTGGAGAATATTATATTCTTTTTGCAATATTCCTCATTGTTGCAACTTCAAATGCAGTAAATCTCACAGATGGAATGGATGGACTTGCAATTGGTTCTGTAATGATTGTTACCCTTGCTTATGCTGCAATATCCTATTTAGCAGGTAATATTAAATTCGCAGAGTATTTAAGTATACCATATGTTAAAGGTGCGGAAGAAGTTACCATTTTTACTGGTGCTCTTGTTGGCTCCTGTTTAGGATTTTTATGGTACAATTGTTATCCAGCAGAAATTTTTATGGGTGATACTGGTTCTTTACCACTTGGAGGAATTATTGGATTTTTAGCAATAATTGTAAAACAGGAACTCTCCTTAATTTTTGTAGGAGGTATATTTCTTATTGAAGGACTTTCAGTTGTTATTCAAATCATATCAGTAAAAACAAGAGGCAAAAAGGTTTTTCTTATGACACCATTACACCATCATTTTGAAAAAAGAGGAATACCTGAATCAAAAGTTGTTATAAGATTCTTGATACTTACACTCATTTTATCACTTTTTACAGTAATAACTCTCAAAATAAGATGAATTTAGAAAATAAAAAAGTTGTTATTGTTGGATTTGGAAAAACAGGACTTGCAGTTGCGAATTTTCTTTTAAATAAAAAAGTAAATGTATTTATAACAGATAAGGAAGCAACAAAAGAAAAAATAGAGAATTTAAAAAAGTTAAATGGGAAAATTGAAGTTGAATTTGGAAAACATTCTTCTTCTTTTTTGAAAGGAACTGACTTAATTGTAATAAGTCCTGGTGTTGATGAAAGGGTTTTACCTGAAATTGTTTTAGAAGAAAAAATCCCTGTGGTCAGTGAAATTGAATTATCTTATAGTTTTTCACCTTCAAAAAAAATAATTGCTATTACAGGAACAAATGGAAAAACAACAACTACTTTAATGGCTGGTAATCTTTTAAAATTTGCCTATCAACCTTATGTTGTTTGTGGAAATATAGGAAACCCATTTATATCTGAAATTGAAAAAATTACAAAAGATACATATATTATTATTGAAGTTAGTAGTTTTCAATTAGAAAAAATCAGAAATTTCAAACCATATATTGGAGTAATTTTAAATATTGCAGATGACCATTTTGATAGATATGCAAATTTTAATGAATATATTAGAAGTAAAGAAAAAATTTTTATAAATAAAGAGGAAAACGATTGGGCTGTGTTAAATGGAGATGATAAAAACTGTATAAATATCGGCAAGAAAATTAAAGGGAATAAAATCTTTTTTGGTTTTTCTAAAAATTTTGATGTTTATTTTAAAAATAACTCTATATATTACAATAATGAAAAAATAGTTAATTTTGATAAAACAAACCTTATAGGTAAAGGAAACATTTATAATACAATGGCAATAGTATCAATTGGTAAAATATGTAATATTAAAAATGAAATTATAGAAGAAAGTTTAGTTAACTTTACTCCTCCATCTCACAGAATGGAAAAAGTTCGTCAAATAAATGGAATAACATTTATTAATGATTCAAAAGCAACAAACCCACATGCAGTTGAAAATGCCCTTGAATGTCTACCTGATGGAAAGGTAATTTTGCTTATGGGCGGTCTTGATAAAGAACTACCTTTTAAGCAGTTGAGAAATATAATTGAAAAAAAAGTCAAATTATTAGTTCTGTTTGGCAAGGCAAAAGATAAAATAGAAAATGAATTAAAAATTAAGAAAATCCCGGTTAGAAAATTTGATAACTTAGAAGATGCAGTTGATTTTTCTTATAAAAATTCTGAAAAAGGAGATATCGTTTTACTTTCACCTGGTTGTGCATCATTTGACCAATTTAAAAATTACGAGGAGAGAGGAAATGTTTATAAGAGGAAAGTCAGCAATTTATTATAGAATTTGCATTTCATCTGCCTTTTTAATTGTTTGTGGCACTGTTTTTCTATTAAGTTCCTCTGTTTCATATGGAATTTCAGAAGGCGGAAATCCATTACTGTATTTATATGAGAGAATTATATGGATAATTTTGAGCGTTTTTCTTCTATATGTTTTAAAAAAAATTGGTATTGAAAAAATTGAAAAAATTTCTTTTTTAATTTTTATTTTTTCCTTAGCACTACTAACTATACCGGTGATGCTTAACCTTATTTATCACAAACCAGAATATTTAAGATGGATAAAAATAGGACCCCTTTCTTTTCAACCATCTGAACTTGTCAAATTAACATTTATTATATTTCTTGCAAATTACCTCAATATGAGAGATAAAATGATTAACAATTGGAAGGTCTTATTATTTCCTGTCCTATTTTTCCTTTTCATAATTATAATTTTACAATTCCAGAAAGATATGGGAACAGTTGTAATAATGGGAGCAACTTTTTTCTTCCTTTTATTTCTGGCAGGGTTAAAAATGAAATATATTACAATTTTCAGTATTTTAGGAGTAATTTTAATAGCAGGTCTTATTTTGCTTTTCCCATACAGAATTGAGAGAATTAAAAATTTTCTCAATCCGACTTCTGACCCTAAGGGTGGTGGGTACCAGATTATTCAATCAAGAATTACTTTAGGTTCTGGTGGGGTATTCGGGAAAGGTTTGGGCAGGGGAGAAGGGAAACTCAGTTTTCTCCCAGTTGTTAATAAAGATTACATTTATGCAGTAGTTGGAGAAGAAAAAGGATTTATTGGAACCAGTTTTATTTTAATTTTATTTGCAATTCTTGTTTTTTCTTCATTTGAAGTTTCTACATTAGCAAAAAATAATTTTGATAAATATCTTTCAGCAGGAATTGGGACACTTTTTGGTTTTCAGTTTTTACTGCATGCTCTTGTTGTTATTTCAATAATCCCATCAAAAGGAACAACATTACCATTTTTCAGTAAAGGTGGGTCATCTTTTGTTATCAATTTTCTTACATTAGGGATATTAATAATTATTGCGAAGAGAGTATGTATTAAAGGGGACTTAGATGATTTCCTTGATTTTTAGAAATTCAATAATCAAGTCCTGAAACTTACTCTAAGGATATAGAAAGGTTTATTTTCAGATCCATCGGAAGTGATTGGTTTGTAGTATTTTCTCCAGGTGTACCTGGCAGAAGAAAAAATAATTTTAAATTTAATTTAAAATTTCCATTAAATTTTTCAAGTTTGCCTTTATTACCATTAAAAACAAAATTTCCATTTGAATTGTTTGTTCCTTTAAATTCAATTGTTATGTCCTTATCCACTTCTTTTTCATCAATAATACTATTATTTGAAATTAACTTTATCGTATATCTTTCTTCTTTTATATCACTTATAAAGTATTTAAAATCTAAATTACACATTTTCAAAAATCCTGGTATTTCAAAAGAAGATATTTTTTGTTGCCATGTTCTCCCTTTATACATCTTCCCCTCAGGAAATACAGGAAGTAGAGATAAAAAATTTCCTATATTTATTATATTTGGCTCAATTTCTTCTGTTTTTATTATTTTCCCATTTTTCTGCATTTCTACCCTGCTTGTTGAAACGACATTTGATATTTCTGTTTCGTTTTTTGTTATATCTTCAATTACCATATCATTTACTTTAATAAGTGTTTTCCGCGGGATAATTTCAAGAGTATATGAGTTATTTGTCTTAATTGTTTTTATATCAATATTCCCAGTTGCTAAAACTTTAAAATTATTCTTTTCTGTTTGATTATAACCAAATGAAATATCTCCTGCAATTTTAAATTTATAACTGACAGGTACATCTTCTTTGAAGACATAATTTAATGTTTCAGATAACAAAAAATAAGGAAAGGACAAAAAAATAATAAAAAATATAATTTTAATTTTATTCATTTTCATTTACGAACTCGTTAATTCTTTCAACTGCTTTTTCTAAATTTTTAATAGAAGTTGCATAAGAAATACGGAAAAATTTTTCTGCACCAAAATCATCTCCAGGAACAACAGAAACAAATTTTTCTTCAAGTAATTTCTGAGCAATAATTTTTGAATCCATATTATTAAAAGAACAAAAGAGATAAAAAGCACCATCAGGATATGGAAAAATAATTTTCTTTGATAAATTTTCAACAAGAAAATTCCTTCTTTTTTTAAACTCCTCAACCATATTCTTATAAAGGTACTCTCCTTCTTTAATTGCAAAATATGCTGCTTTTTGTGAAATTGAAGATGGCGCAGAAGTTGTTTGACTCTGTATTTTACTTACTGCATCTATTATTTCTTTTTCACCTGCAATATATCCAATTCTCCATCCAGTCATTGCAAATGTTTTTGATACACCATTTACAACAATTGTCAATTTTTTCATTTCATCTGATATTGATGCAATACTTATATGTATTTTATCATAAATTATTTTTTCGTAAACTTCATCTGAAATACACATAATATTATTTCTAACAAGGATTTCTGAAATTTCTTCCAACTCTTCTTTTGTATAAATAATACCAGTAGGATTTGAAGGAGTGTTTAATATTATACCTTTTGTTCTTGGGGTAATCTTTTGCTTCAATTCATCTATATCTACTTTAAATTTCTCATTCCATTTACAAAAAACAGGTACTCCACCTGCAATTTTTACCATAGCAGGATAACTCACCCAATAAGGAGATGGAATTATAACTTCATCACCTGGATTTAAAATTGCCAGAAATATATTGAAAAGTGAATGTTTTGCTCCATTTGAAACAACAATCTGGTCAGGCATATATTTTACATTATTCTCTTTTAAAAGTTTTTCAGCAATAACTTCTCTTAATTCCTTAATCCCTTTATCTTCTGTATATTTTGTAAACCCTTCATCTATTACTTTTTTTGCAAATTCCTTTATTGGTTGTGGAGTATCAAAGTCCGGCTCTCCAACTGAAAGATTAACAACATCCTTCCCTTCTGAAATTAACATTTTTGCCATTTGATTTATTGAAAGAGTTACCGATGGTTTTATTTCTTCTGCCCTTTTAGATATCATATATTTTCCTCTCTGATATGATATGGAGAGACAACATCCCCATATTTATTTTTTAAATCAATTAGTTGTTCTTTTTGATTTTCCAGAACATCAAATACAATTTCTGGAATATCTTTTAACCCTTTATAAATCTCAATTACCCTATCAATTTTTGATATATTATTTGAAACCCTTAAAGAAAATTGTGCTAAGTAATCATTTTCAGTATATTCCTGTGATAAGACATCTTTGAAAAGAAATTTAAGGTCATTATATTCAGGAATATATCCAATAGGGGTTTTTATTATTTTTCCTTCATTATGCACCCTTAATTCCATCCATTTTAGCCAGACCCTTTTTGCCTGTTTATCAGTTAAAAAATTTCCATTTTCATCTTTAAGAAAATAGTTCACTCCAAAAATTTTTGGTATTTTAACAATGTCTTTTTTACCAAATTCAAGGTAATTTTCAAGATATTTACCAATTGGAATTGAAATAAAATCCATATTTGCCATAATATTAAATACCCTTACACCTGATTTTCCAAGAGTTGCTGCTGTTGTCTCTGATTCTAAGGTTCCCCCAATTGTTATTACACCATGTTGCCAGTCAAAACTTTCAAAAACAGGTGGCCATGTATCAGAGTCCCTCCCACCAAAAATAATTCCACTGACCTCAACACCTTCTTTATTTTCACCTTCAGGGTCAAAATTTTCAAGAGAATTTAACCTTATAGTGTATCTTGCATTTGGATGTGAAGGAGGTATTTCTTCTCCTTCTTCATCTTTTTTCCCTTTCCACCATTTACCTGAAAAATTTATTCCTTCATCAGGTATTTCTAATCCACATCCATTCCAGAAAACATTCCCATTTGAAAGTAAAACATTAGAAAAAATTACTTCTCCTGGTGTCATAAGGGATTTCCATATAAGAGGGTCATCTTTTTCATTGACATCCTGTATAATCCCAAAAATTCCTCTTTCAACATTAGCAGCATAAACATTACCATTTCTTTTTTTCAGGTAGGCAATATCATCTCCTATAATTGTTTCTCCTTTTACCATACAAGTAGATGTTTTGCCACACATACTCGGAAAAGCACCTAAAAAATATGACTTCCTCCCCTTCCCTTTTACACCCATTATAAACATATGTTCAGCCAGCCATTTTTCTTTATATGCCTTTCTTATTGCCAAACGAAGAGCAAGTTTTTTCAAACCAACTGTATTTCCTGCATATTGAGTATTAACACTATAAACAGTATCTTCAAGAAAATCAACATAAATTCTTTTTTTATCAAAATTTTTACTTGTTTTATCTTCAGTTAACTCTCCAGCAGAATGAACATACTTAAAAAAATCAATATCTTCCTTTTCGGTAAAAACAGAATAAGCAGGTCTATATAAAATATCTTCAGAATGAGCAACATAAGCAGAGTCGGTTAATTGTATTGAATAGATAGAAAATGGGGAATTAACAGGACAAAGACAGAGAAAAAGAACATACATTTCTTTCCCTACCATTATATTTTTAAGAAGTTGCATAATTTCTTCATATCCCTTTTCTCTATCAGTATAATTAAGTAAAGAACCTAATTCCATCCCTTTTGTTACCAGCAACTTTGTATTACCTTTATCTCTTCCCTGGTCATAATATCCATCAAAATGAACAGTATGCCCATCTTTTTTTAATTTTATTTCCTCTCCATACTCAATTGCTTTATTCCTTATGTATTCTATATCCTCTTCTGAATCACTTCTTACAAAAACACTGTCCGGATTACATAGAGAAACAAAATAAGAAATAAAGTCCAGTACTTTTTTATTTTTTACATTACTTAACTTTTCATAATTTTTTTCATTTAGTTTTGCTTTCAAGTTGTTATCCATAGTCTCTCCTTTAACCAATCATTATACCAAATAAAAAAAACACCCGTCAACTTTTTTATGCCATTCTTACATTAGAAGTATAATAAAAATTAAGCCCCCTCACCTTAATCCCTCGGGCGTAGTCCAACGGGCGAGCCTCGCCCCACCTATCCCTTACCCACATCTTCTAAAATCCTCCTGGGTAAAAGGATTCCCTTTGCTCCTATTTTCTTTTATAAAATTGAAAAATACTCACCTTTTTCTTACTTTATCACTTTTCAAATAATACAACAAAGTTTGTGGTATATTTTTCAAAATCCACTCTGTTCCTTCATCTTCCTTCCTTTGTAAAGGAAGGTTAGGATGGATTTTCCTGTATTTCCTCTTATAAAATCCCCCTAACCCCCTTTGAAAAGGGGGAACTTATGGGTAAGGGATAGCCCCTTTTTCAAAGGGGGAAATGACGCACCAACTCTGTCTTGCTAATCTTTGCTACCTCAGTCGGTTTTTCAAAGTGGGAACTTGTGGGTAAGGGATAGCCACAGGAGATAGGAAAGAGAATGAAGTTATACTTACATGTATGATTTAAAATTGATATTTCATATAATTTTTTTCCTTTACCCAGTTTTTAAAATATGATATAAAATTATAGTATGAAAAAGATAATTGCTGTTTGTGGAAGTAATGAAGGTGATGAAAACTTAAATTCAGATGTTCTTGAAATAGCAGAAGAAGTTGGTTTTTTAATTGCAAAAAATGGTGGTATTCTTATTTGTGGTGGGTTAGGTGGTGTTATGGAAGCATCTGCAAAAGGAGCAAAAAAAGGTGGTGGAATAACTGTTGGTATCATGCCATGGAAAAAAGACAAAGCAAATAAATATATTGATATTCCAATTGAAACAAATCTTGGCTTTTATAGGAACTCTATAATTGTCAATTCAGCAGATAGTGTAATAGGAATTTGTGGTAGATGGGGGACTTTAAATGAAATTTCAATGGCAATTGCTCTTGGAAAACCAACAATTTTAATTTCCACAAGTGGTGGAATATGTGAATTATTTTCAGATAAAGAAGTTCTCAAAAACTTTAAAACCAAACCCAAAATAGCAAAATCCCCACAAGAGGCAGTTAACCTTGCTTTCTCTCTATAACTTAACCGAATTTAAAAAATTCACCAAACCTTACTTTTGTTATTTTTGAAGATATGACAATGCAGACAGAAATTATTATCATCCCTAAAACACCAAGCGCACATGCAACATAAGGACCATCTGTTACCCTTCCTGCAAGTGTATATATAACTTTTGCAACAGGATAAAATTTTTCTCTTATTGCCAAAATTAAACTACTGCTCACTTCCATAAATGAAAAAGCAAAAACAAAAATACAACCAGCAAATAATCCCGGACTTACAAGAGGTAAAGTTATTTTTTTAAATGTGGTATTATTTGTTGCTCCCAATGAATATGATGCCTGTTCCATTTCTTCCCCTATAAGTTGAAATGATGAAAATGTTGACCTGACAATAAAAGGAAGTCGTCTTATACTATAACTTATTATGAGTAAAAAATAAGGATTATGTCGTGGGTCAATTATTGTATTTGAAAAACAGGCAAAATATCCAAAAGCAATTATAATACCAGGAATAACTATTGGAAGCATAACAAGTAAATCAAGTAATTGCTTTCCTTTAAAATTTTCTCTTGCCAAAAAATATCCAATGGTAAATCCAAGAACTGCGTCAATTAAAGCAGCGGAAGAACTCAAAAATAAACTATTAAAAATTCCTGTTGTTGTTAAATGGTGTGTAAAAACAGTTTTATAAAATTCACCAGTATATTCTGATGGAAAAATTGTAAAAAACCATTTTTTAGCAAATGAGTTCAAAATTATTCCTACATGTGGAGTTAAACTAAAAAGAAGAAGTAATATAGTCAGGAAATAAAATACTTTCCCTTTTCTATCTAAATTTTTTCCACTTTCTAATCTTTTAATCCTTCCAGATACATAAGGTGTTTTTTCTATATATTTTTTTGTTAAAACAAATAATAATAGAGTTATAAATGTAATTATAAGAACAAGAGCATATCCAACAGGATTTGTATTTATATCATTTATATGATTGAAAACCTGAATAGATATAAGATTTGTATAATCAAACACAAGAGGAGTCCCGAGGTCTGTTAATGACCATATAAATATAATTGAAGAAGCAGCAAAATAACCGGGAAGAAATAAAGGAAATGTAATTTTTCTAAATGTTTGCAAGAAATTCGCTCCCAAATTATATGATGCTTCTTCACATTCAATATCAAAATTACTTAATGTAGTGGAAATATTCAGAAACATTATTGGATAAAGATGAAGTGTTTGAAGAATTACAATTCCTGCAAAACCCGTTCCAATCCATGAGATTGGATTTTTCAAAATACCATACTTAATTAAAATTAAATTCAAAGAACCAAACCTTGAAAGAATTTGTCTTATCCCAAGCGCTCCTACAAAAGGAGTTGCAATAAGTGGAAGGAAAAAGGCAATTCTTAAAAAATTCTTTGCTTTAAAATTATATTTATAAAAGAAAAACGCTAAAGGAATACCAATTATACTCGTCAGAAAAACAACTATTATACCCAAAGAAAAACTTTTTATAAGTGAAGTTCTTAAAATATAATTTCCAATTGATGCCTTCAAAATTTCAAGAGTAAATTTATTATCCACAATAAAACTTTGAGAGATAATATAAGAAAGAGGATAAATTAAAAAAAGAATTAAAAATATAAAATTAAAAATATAAATAGTTTTTTTCATTTTTCAAAAACCATAAATTTTTTTACTGAGAAGGAAATTTTTTCTCCAATTTGTAAATCAGTGAAATTTTCAACTAAAACACATATAATAAAATTATTTCCTTTTTTTGTTTTAAGAGAGACCCGCGTTATTTCTCCTAAATACTCAAAATCAGTTATTTTACCTTCAATTAGATTTTCTTTTCCTGAAAAAGATATAAATTCTGGTCTAAAACCCAAAGTAATATTGTCTCCCCTCTTGAAATTAGAAAAATTAGAAACAACAAAATCCCCTTCTTCTGTCTCAACAAAAATTTCCTTCGCTTTTTCTTCTTTAACTTTGCCATCAATAAAATTCACCTCTCCTATAAAAGAAGCAACTGACCTATTTATCGGATTTAAGTAAATATTTAGCGGTGTATCTATCTGAACAATTTTCCCTTCATCCATAATAGCAATTCTTGTTGCAAGAGACATTGCTTCTTTCTGGTCATGTGTAACATAAATCATTGTTGTAGATGTTTCCTTTTGTATTCTTTTTATTTCTCTTCTTAAACTTTCTCTTAATTTTGTATCAAGATTACTTAATGGTTCATCTAAAAGTAAAACTTTTGGTTCAATTACAAGCGCTCTTGCAAGTGCTACTCTTTGTTGTTGACCACCTGATATTTGATATGGGTAAAGGTCTTTTACATTTTCTAATTTAGTTATTTTTATTATTTCATCCACTTTCTTATCAATAAATTCTTTCCCACGATTTCTTATTTCCAGTCCATATGCAATATTATGATAAACAGTCATATGTGGCCATAGAGCATAATTTTGGAAAACCATACCTATTTTCCTTTTGCTTGGATGTAAATTAGTTATATCAGTGTTTTCAAGTAAAATTTTCCCTTTATCAGCCACTTCAAATCCAGTAATTATCCTCAGAAGTGTTGTCTTACCACAACCAGATGAACCAAGAATAAAAAAAAGTTCTCCTTTTTCAACAGAAAAATTTATATCTTTTAAGACCTTATTCCCTCCAAAACTTTTTTCAATATTTTTAACAACTAAAATTTCATTCATAATTATTATATCCTCTTTTCTTTTATAATACCCTTATATTTTTTTATTGAAAAATTCAACCACTCATTTATATATTGATTTCTAAATATAGAATTATTCCAGTTGAACCATAACAATTTTTGTTCCTCTTCCTCAAAAGGTATCTGAAAAAAAATTCTTTTAAGAGAATTATTTTCTGAATCCTTTACAATTTTCCATGCTTTTTTAAGGTAAGGATGACAATCAATAGCAAAACATCCTATCATATCATTTAAAACATCCCATCTTTTTGTTGCAAGAATAAAATTATATTTTATTGTTTGTCCTGATTTATAAGGATTTATATATTTATTTTTCAAATCAGGATGATTATAAACATCCGGGAGAATACTAAATCTATTCAAAGAATATTTTTTAGGACCAAATTCTTTACCTTTTTCAAGCATCCAGAGAAGTTGCCCTTCATAAGAAAGAAGAAAATTTATAAACTTTTTTGCTACTTCCATATTTGGGGCTCCTTTTAAAATACCAATAGCATCAGGATTTATAACTGTAAGATTTTCTGGAAAGAAAAAACCCAAATTTTCTTCCCCATTTATTTCAATTTGAGAAAGAGCATAAGAATCAATACATAAAGAAACAGCAACTTCTCCAATTGAAGTATCCTTGGCAATCTGGGCAGCAGAAGAAGAAAATGTTTTTGTATTTCCAGCAATAGCAAGTATTGTCTCCCATCCCTCTTTCCAACCATATGCCTGTAAAATTATCTCGTACATCATATGCATACTTCCACTATGTCTTGGGTCAGCGGCACCAACAAGAGAAAAATATTCTTTCCTGCCAAGGTCTTTCCATGTCTTTGGAATAGGTAATGAGAAATACTCAAGAACCTTTTTATTATATAAAATTCCAAATCCACTTAAAACAACCCCATACCAGTAAAAATCCTTATCATAATTTGGAACTCCTGCACACATTTGGGGTATTTTTTTAAGTATTTGAGAAGGAACTTTATATTTTTCAAGATACCCTAATTCCTTTAACCTTAAATATGGGTCCATTCCTCCACCAAAAAATATGTCAATTTCAATACCAGTAGGGTTTTTTTTAAAAAGTGATTCAACAAATTTCAGGTCATCAGAAGTTCCACCCTGGTCAATCCATTCAATTTTTACTTTTTCACCATAATTTTTTAAATACCATTTTTCAAATGCATCTGAAACTTCTATTTGAACTCCCTCCCAATGTGGAGAAATAATAACAAGTTTTTCATCTCCAATCAGGTCAAAGGAAATAATCATAAAAAATAAAAGAAAAATTCTAATGTATTTTTTGTATTTTGATTTCATTTTTAAGCCCTAACACATAACTTAAGTCCTTTTATATTTTAGTGACAAAAGCCTGTCTGCGTACGGATACGCACAGGCAGGTACTAAGGCACAAAGGTACAAATCGCGTATTTTAGCGTCCGCTTCGCTTTGTGGCGGATTTAAGTCAACATTTCCCCCTCACCTTAATCCTCTCCCCACAGGGGAGAGGGCGGGGTGAGGGGGCCCTTTTGTGCTTTTAAATTAATGTGGTTGAATAAGTATTTAAATCCCAACATTATAACTGGGTTCTTATTTACAAAGAGGAGAAAATACTATTCAACATAATTACCAATCTCACTTTTAACATAATTTTTCAGTATCCCAATTCCCTCAATCTCAACCTCAACAATGTCTCCATCCCTCAAAAATACAGGTTGTTCTCTTGCATATCCAACTCCTGATGGAGTACCTGTCATTATAACTGTTCCTGGCAGAAGTGTAAATTGCTTTGATAAATAACTGACAACTTCAAAAGGTGAAAATATCATATATGAACTATTTGAGTCCTGCATAACTTTTCCATTAACTCTTGACTGTATTCTTAAATTATCTGGATTGACTTCTGTTTCTATCCATGGACCAATAGGGCAAAATGTATCAAATGATTTACCTCTTGCCCATTGTTTATCCCTCTTAAATTGACAGTCCCTCGCACTTACATCATTTCCACATGTATATCCAAAAATGTAATTTCTAACTTCCTTTTCAGATACATTTTTTGCTCTTTTGCCAATAATTATGCATAACTCAGCTTCATAATCAACATAATCAGGAGCAACAGAAGGTAAAAATATTGGGGATAGATGACCTGTTATTGAAGTTGTTGCTTTTAAAAATATGACTGGTTCTTCTGGTAAATCCATTTTGCTTTCTTGGGCATGTTCCTTATAATTAAGTCCAAGTGCAATAATATTTGGCGGAAAAACAGGGGGCAGGAATTTAATTTCTTCAATATTTACTCTTTCACCTGTTTCCTCAAAATCATCAATAAATGGTTGCCATTTAATAACTTCAATAAAATCACCTTTGTAAATTCCATAATTTTCTTTATTATTTTTCAAGAATTTTACAATTTTCATTTTCCCCTTCTTTTCCAAACAATTATCAAAATTATCTGAGAATTTATATGTTTTTACCAACTTTCTTTTTTC
Source organism: bacterium (assembly GCA_035370465.1). Classification (NCBI taxonomy): domain Bacteria; species bacterium. The sequence continues at coordinate 33,053 of DAOOVW010000014.1, forward strand.
TTTCTATCCCTTCCTTTGGTAAAGGAAGGTTGAGATGGATTTCTCTATATAAACTCACACTTTCTCTCAAAAAAATCCCCCTATTCCTCCCACCTACCACCTTGTAAAATCTTATCACTTTTTTGTATAAATTCAAATTTTTATATTATTTTTTATTATTTCATCAGGTATATAATATCAGAAAACTTGACTATAAGAGGATAAAAAAATAAAATATATAAGGAAAAAGCGCCTGTAGCTCAACAGGATAGAGCATCTGCCTTCTAAGCAGGTGGTTGCGCGTTCGAGTCGCGCCAGGCGCAATTTTTAGACCATCCCGCCTACTGGTAAAAAGATTGATAAATACTCAATTGTCTATATTAACTTACAATATATTAAAATATATCAATTAAAAAACTATTTTATCCATTACACCTTATTCTTTCTCACTTTCCTCTGCCTTTAATTTCTTTATACTTTCTGCTTCAATCTCATTATAAAACCTATATTTTCCCACATACTTAACTTTCTGAAATGTTCCAATAACTTCCACCTTATCATTATTCTTAATATCTTTGTTTTTAATTTCCTGATGTTCCCAGATAAAAACCTTTATTCCATTATAGTCATCATCTATCAAATTAAAAGTAGTATAAGGATTATCTTTTTTAGATACCGTTAACTTAATTTTCTCCACTTTCCCTTCAACAATAACTTCCTGTTTATCATACTTATCAGGATTGTCTAAAATCTCTTTTATTGTCGTCTTTTGTGGAGAAGCAAAAACAAGAGAAGAAATAATGAACGAAACTCCAATAAATCCAACAATGAAACCAGAAAAACTCTTTTCCCCTTTCATTTTACCACCTCCATACAATTCCTACAGACCTGGTCTGTAGGAAAATCCCTTCCCAATTTCTTTTAGACATTTATAATATCTGATTTTATACTATCCCATAA
>DAOOVW010000015.1 GCA_035370465.1 bacterium
ATTGTACAGAAAGCAGGGTATAAAGGGGCTGTTGTTAATAGAAAAAAAAATATGAAAATAACAAAATTTACATTACCAAGAATTGGTATTTATTCTCATAATAATGTTTTTATTTACAAGGTCAAAATATGGAGAGAATATATAAAAGAAAAATTTTAATTTTATTTTTTGTTGCTTTTCTTTTAAGGTTTGCCTTTATACTTACTTTAAAAAATCATTTTTATTTTGATGATGAGTATGAATATTATAAAATGGTCAAAAATTTCCTTTCTGGAAATGGTCTTATTGTTGGAGAAAACTTAAAAAGTTTTAGACCTCCTCTTTATCCTCTATTGTTATCATTATTATATTCCCTGAACTTCAATCTTTTTTTTATAAGAGTTATTCAATGTCTAATATCTGCTGCTACTGTTATTTTTATTTATTTTTTAGGAAAAAAAGTATTTAATGAAAAAACTGGACTTATTTCAGGTATTATTTCTGCTTTTTATCCATTTTTTATTTTTTACAATGGTTTTTTATTAACAGAGACCCTTTGTGTTTTTCTTGTAGTTATTTCAATATACTATTATTCACTTTGCTTAATTTCAAAAGAAGAAAAATTAAATGAAATAAAAGCAGGTATTTTTTTCGGTCTTTCAGGACTTTGTAGACCAACATTAGAATCTTTTTTCCCTTTTGCAATGGTATATTTACTTTTTTTAAAGGAAATTCCTATTAAAAAGAGATTGCAGAAAATTATTTTAATTTCCCTATTTTTTGTTTTTACTATTTCTCCATGGATAATAAGAAACTATGTTATTTTTAAAAAATTTATACCAGGAACAACAATGGGTGGATGGGTTTTCTGGGAAGGCAATAATCCAAAAAGTGATGGTGGTCCATGTAGTTATTTTCCGGAAAATATTTTACAAATGGAAGAATTAGCAAGAGATAAATTTCTTTATAGAAAAACAATTGAAGTTATAAAACAAAATCCATCAAGATTTGTATACCTGTTAAAAAATAAATTTGTTAGATTCTGGAATATTACGCTAAATGCTTCTGATTTTCAAAAACCGCTTTACAAAATTTTATCTATTATTAGTTTTGGATTTTTACTTCCATTTTTTCTTATTGGGTTTTTTATTACATTTAAAAATAAAAATGCTCTTATTATGCACCTTTTAATTATATTTTTTACTATATTTCATATGGTTTTTCTTGCCTCAATAAGATATAGAGTTGCAATAGAACCATTTTATATAATTTTTGCTTCCTATCAACTTACGAAGTTAACAAGTATATGGAAATCAAGGAGTTAGAAATGGATAAAAGAATATTTTATAAAGATGGAGTATTTCATATTTTTACAAGAAGCATAGCGGAATATAAAATTTTTAAAGATAATAACGATTATTTAAGATTTATTGAAATGCTTAAATTTTATCAATACAAAAGAAATTGTAGTTTTTCCTATTATCTAAAAACAAAGGAAATACCTCAGAAAAATTTGGATAAAATAGGAGAAAAAATAATAAGAATTATTTCTTATTGTTTAATGCCCACACATATCCACCTTATTCTTTCTTCTGAAGTAGAAGATGGTATAACAAAATTTATGAAAAATTTACTTGATAGTTATACAAGATATTTCAATACAAAAACAAAAAGAAAAGGGCCTTTGTGGGAAAGCAGATTTAAAAGTGTCTTACTTGAAACAGATGAACAATTGTTTCATTTAACAAGATATATACATCTAAACCCGGTAACAGCATATTTGATAAATAAACCAGAAGAATGGCAGTACTCAGCTTATTCAGAATATTTAGATAGTATAAAACAGGAGAAAAAAATTTGTGAATATGATAATTTATTAGAAATAAACCCAGAAAAATACAGGGAATTTGTAGAGAATAGAATTTCATATAAAAGAGAACTTGCAAAAATTAAAAAGATAGTTTTTGATTGATGTAAGTTACTGAAATTCAATAACTTGTTAACTTCGTAAGTTAACAAAAGGGGAAAATGAAATTATCAGTGATTATTCCTGTTTATAATGAAAGAGACACAATAAACAAAATAATTGAAAAAGTTAGAAAAGTCCCAATTGAAAAAGAAATAATTATTGTTGATGATGGAAGTACAGATGGAACGCAAAATATATTAAAAAATTTTAATAATAAAGATATAAAAGTCATATTAAAAGAAAAAAATGAAGGCAAGGGAATGTCTATAAGAGAAGGACTTAAATATGTTAGTGGAGATATTGTGGTAATTCAAGATGCTGATTTAGAGTATGAACCGATGGATTTTTTAAAAATGATTGAAGTAATGAAAAGAAATAATGCTGAAGTTGTGTATGGTTCAAGAATTCTTGGAAAAGGTAAAAAATCATCTTTCTTCTTTTATTTAGGAGGCAGGTTCCTTTCTTGTATTGTAAATATACTTTATAATGCAAAAATAACTGATGAGCCAACTTGTTATAAAATGTTCAGAACAGATGTTATTAAGAAGATAAATTTGAAATGCACTGGTTTTGAATTTTGTCCAGAAGTAACCGCAAAAGTTAGAAAAATGGGCTATAAAATTTTTGAGGTTCCTATTCACTATATACCAAGAAGTATAAAGGAAGGGAAAAAAATAAGGTTGAAAGATGGAATTATTGCTACATGGACACTTATAAAATACAAATTTATTGATTAAAATTAGTTTAACCGTATAAATTCAACCCCCGCGGTTATAAAAATGGTAAAATGTCCAATTTGTAAAAGTAGAAGTCGGTTAATATGGAAAGAAAAAAAACATAAGGTTTTTAGATGTAAAAATTGTAAAATTGCTTTTTTATATCCAATACCAGAAAGTAGTGAAAAAATATATAACAGAAAATACTTTGAAAATTGGTATTTGAGATATTATGATGAAAGGAAAAGATATTTTGAAAAATTATTTAATAATAAATTAAAAAATTACTTGCCTGAGCAAGGAAAAATACTTGATGTTGGCTGTGGAGTTGGGATTTTTTTAGATATAGTGAAAGAAAAAAATTATGATGTTTATGGGCAGGATATTTCTCCATTTGCTGTTGAATATTGTAGAAAAAAAGGTTTTAATATTTTTGACAAACCATTGCCAGAGATAAGTTTACCTGAAAACTTTTTTGATATTATTACAATATTTGATGTAATTGCTCATTTAGGAAATCCTGTTGAATATATTAAAATATGTAAAAGAATTTTAAAACCAGGGGGTATTTTAATAATCAAAACTCCTTACCAACCAAATTATCTTTTCTTTCTTGCTAATATTTTATCGTTTACAGGAAAAAGTAAAGGGCTATTACATATTCCCGCTCAGATTTTCCATTTTAGTTATAAAACATTTGAATATATGAGCAAAAACTTTAACTTTTCAAAAATTTTTATGTTTAATATTAGAGAATTTTTCCCAGATATTATTTCTATTTCTCTTTTGAAAAAATTTGTTTTAAATGAAAAGTCAATAATTTTTATTGCTAAAAAATGAATAATAATAGAATTAGATTGTTTTTTTTGATAATTATAATATGTATTGGAATTTTTTTAAGAATTTTTCAATTGGGGAAATTGTGTTTCTGGTGTGATGAGTTTCTTGCAATTTTCTGTGGATGGCAACCATTAAAGGATATGATAAATTATATTACCTATAAGGATGCTCATCCACCTTTATTTTATGCTCTTGTTCATTTTCTTTTAAAATATGGAAATTCAGAATTTTATTTAAGATTATTACCATCTTTCTTTGGAATTATAACAATTCCTCTTGCATATTTTGTTGGGAAAGAATTTAAGGACGAAAAGACAGGAATTATTTTTTCAATATTTATTTCATTAAATCCTGCATTGATTTTATGGTCAAGAATTTTAAAATCATACTCGCTTTTTACTTTTTTCCTTTTACTTTCTTTATTTTTCTTTCTTAAAATTTTGAAAACGGATAAAAAACAATATTATATTTTTCTTTTCTTTTCAGATATTATTCTTCTTTATTTACATAATTTTGCGTTTATCTGGATTTTAATTGAAGTTTTTACTTTATTATTCAATAAAATATTTAATAAAAAATTTCTTTTTTATTATATTTTTATTTTTATTTTTTATCTACCATGGTTTTTAAAAATTCCTTATCAATTAAAATTTACTCTTGGTGTTATAAGGCCTATCCCATTTGTTTTAAGATACCCTTATTTATTTTTTTATTTCTTTTTTGGTGAAACACTTCACCCTTTTAATTTGAAAATTGTCATACCTTTTTTGATAGTTATTATTTTTATTGTTGTAAATTCATTTATTGATTTAAAGAAATTAGAAAAGGTTAAAAAATATCTTCTTTTTTTAGGTATTTTAATACCACTTTTTCTTGTTCCTTTCCCTTCAACTGTTCCTCAAAATCTTCTTCCTTTTTCAATATTTGTTTTTTTATTATTATCAATTGGATATAAAAATACAAATTTTACAAAACTCCTTTTTTTCTGTTTTTTTATTTTATCTTCTTTCTCAACATATTTTTACTTTACCGGTAATACAAAAAATTTTCATGATGTAAGCAAACTTATTCCATATAGAGAAATAAATGAAATATTTTCAGAAAAATTAGATGAAAATAGTATTATTTTTTTAAATGGGACAGACCAAGATTCCATGTATAAAAAATTTTCACCTTTTCATTGGTATTATAAAGGAAATACAAAAGTTATTGAAGTTGCAAAAAGGCCAGGTTCAATAGCTGAAATAAAAAAAATATGTAAAAGTTATAATAAAATTGGACTTTTTCTTAATTATAATGAAGACCAGGAGTGGAATAATGAACTGAAAAATTTCTTTTTTGAAAATTTCTTTCCAGTATATCAGGCAAAATTTCTTCATAATGAGAAACTTTTAAGTCGCCTAAAAGGAAAGAAAGAATATTATTGGTTTGTTGAAATTTATATTTTTGAGAAACATAAGAAATGAAATAAAATATATACAATGAAAAGGATACTTATAACAGGTGGAGTTGGTTTTATTGGTATAAATTTGGCGAAAAATCTTTTATGTGAAAAAGATAATTTTGTTGTTCTCTATGATAATCTTTCAAGAAAAGGAGTTGAGAATAATCTTGAATGGATTTTATCTTTTAATTTTCCAAATTTAAAATTCATAAAAGGAGATATTAGGGATTATAAAAAGTTAAAAGAAATTGTAAAAAATTTTGATGAGGTTTATCATCTTGCAGCACAGGTTGCAGTTACAAGTTCTGTTGAAAATCCAATTGATGACTTTGAAATAAATGCACTTGGGACTTTATATCTTCTTGAAGTAATAAGAAAAAATTCACCAGATGCAGCTGTTATTTTTAGTTCCACAAATAAAGTTTATGGAGAACTTCTAAATTTAAAATTAAAAGAAGGGGAAAAAAGATATTATTTAATTAAGGGCAAAGAAGGAATTGATGAAAACCAAAATCTTGATTTTCACTCTCCTTATGGATGTAGTAAAGGAACAGCAGACCAGTATATAAGAGATTATTACAGAATTTATGGATTAAAAACTGTTGTGTTTCGTCAATCATGTATCTGTGGTCAACAGCAGTATGGAAATGAAGACCAGGGATGGGTTGCTCATTTTATAATAAAAGCAATAGAAGGAGAAAAGATAAGTATTTATGGTGATGGAAAACAGGTAAGGGATATTCTTGAAGTTGATGATTTAATTTCTGCCTATAAAATTGCTGTAAAAAATATAAAAAAGACAAAAGGGGAAATTTATAATATTGGTGGTGGGAAGGAAAATACTTTTTCGCTAATTGAATTAATTGAATATCTTGAAAAAGTTTTGAGAAGGAAAATAACTTATGATTTCTATGATTGGAGACCGGGAGACCAGAAAATTTTTATAAGTAATAATAAAAAATTTATGGAAGAAACAGGATGGAGAATAAAAATAAATAAATTTGAAGGTGTAAATAGATTGATAAAATGGGTTGAAAAAAATCATGAGTTAATTAAAAAAGTAAGAGAAAAAAAATGAGAAATATTGGAGTTATAGGTGCAGGACATGTTGGACTTGTAACAGGTGCTTGTTTTGCAAAAATGGGAAATATTGTTATTTGTTGTGATAATGACATTGAAAAAATTAAAAAACTCAAAAATTTTAAAATACCATTTTATGAACCACATCTTGAAGAAATTGTGAAAGAAACTTTTAAAAATAAAAAGTTGACTTTTACAACTTCAATTAAGTCCTTAGTAGAAAAATCAGAGATAATTTTTATAGCAGTAGGAACACCTTCTATTGAAAGTGGAAGAGCAGACCTATCTTCTGTTGAAAATGTCACAATTGAAATAGCAAATGCCTTATCATCTATTAAAAAGCAAAAAGGACAAAATTATAAAATTATAGTGGAAAAGAGTACTGTTCCTGTTTTGACAGGTGAATGGGTAAAAAAAACACTAAATCTCCTTTCTCCAACAGGAATTGAATTTGATATTGCTGCAAATCCAGAATTTTTAAGAGAGGGAAGTGCTGTATATGATTTTTTTCATCCTGATAGAATTGTGATTGGAATTGAAAATGAAAGACCCAAAAAAATTTTTGAAGAAATATATAAACAAATAAAATGTCTAAAATTATTTACAGATATAAAAAGTGCTGAACTAATTAAACACGCTTCTAATTCTTTTCTGGCTTTAAAAATTTCTTATATAAATGCAATTTCTCAAATATGTGAAAGGGTTGGAGCAGATGTTGAAATGGTTGCAGAAGGTATGGGACTTGATAAAAGAATAGGAAAACAATTTCTCAAAGCAGGCGTTGGTTATGGGGGTAGTTGTTTTCCAAAGGATGTTTCTGCTTTTATTTCACTTTCAGAAGAAATTGGATATTCTTTTACCCTATTAAAAGAAGTTCAAAAAATTAATCAGCAACAAAGACAATTGGTAGTTAAAAAAGCAAGAAATTTATTATGGAATCTAAAAGGGAAAAACATTGGAATTTTAGGACTTGCCTTTAAACCAAATACAGATGATGTTAGAGAAAGTTCAGCAATTGAAATAATTCAACTTTTAAAAAAAGAAGGAGCAAATATAAAGTGTTATGACCCTCAGGCATCTGACAATATGAAAAAGATAATCCCTGATATAATATATTGTAAAAATCCTTATGATGTTGCAAAAGAAAGTAATCTTCTTATATTTTTGACTGAATGGGATGAGTTTAAAAAACTTAATTTCAAGAAATTCAAAGAAATAATGAAAACTCCTTACATAATTGATGGCAGAAATTTTCTTGATTATAAGAATATCTTAAAGTGTGGTTTTATCTATACAGGAATAGGAAGAAAGATAAATGAAAATTCTTATTAGCGGAGGTAGTGGGTTTATTGGTTCCCATGTTTGTGATTATTTTTTAAAAGAAGGGGGAAATGTCTGGTGTATTGATAATTTTTTAACATCAAATATAGAAAATATTGAGAATTGTTTAAATAACAAAAATTTTGTTTTTATAGAGGATGATATTTGTAAAATAAATGTTGATAAATTAAAAAACAATTTTGATTATGTTTTACATTTTGCGAGCCCTGCTTCCCCTGTTGATTATAATAAATATCCTGTTGAAACATTAAGAGTTAATTCAATTGGAACTGAAAATATGATAAAAATCTCTCTTGCCAATAATTCAATTTTTCTTTATTCTTCAACATCAGAGGTCTATGGAGACCCTGAAATACCTGTTCAAAATGAAGAATACTGGGGAAAAGTAAATCCAATAGGAGAAAGAAGTATGTATGACGAAGGAAAAAGATATGGAGAAGCACTTATTATGGCTTACCATAGAAAATATAAGTTAAATAGTAGAATTGTAAGGATTTTCAATACATATGGTCCACGAATGCGACTAAACGATGGTAGAGTAATTCCCAATTTTATTGTAAGCGCATTAACTGGAAAACCAATTACAATTTATGGGGATGGGAATCAAACAAGAAGTTTCTGTTATATATCAGACCTCATCAAAGGAATTATTAGAATTTTGAAATGTAATTATAATTTACCAATAAATATTGGTAGTTGTGAAGAATTTACAATAAAACAACTGGCAAAAAAAGTAAAAGAAATAACAGGTAGTAAAGTAGAAATTATATATAAACCCCCATTGCCTGATGACCCAAAAAGGAGAAAACCTGATATAACAAAAGCAAAAAAAATATTGAAATGGGAACCTGTTGTAACACTTGAAAATGGATTAAAAGAAACAATTCCATATTTTGAAAAGAAACTAAAGAAATGAAAAAAATACTTGTAACAGGTGGGTGTGGTTTTATTGGAAGTCATTTAGTTGATAAACTTATTGAACTTGGATATGAAGTTATTATTTTTGATAATTTAACAAAACAGGTTCATCCCTCTGGTATTCCTGAATATTTAAATTTAAAAAGTACATTTATTAGAGGTGATGTAAGAAACAGAAATAAATTGAAAGATGTTGTTAAAAAAATTGATATAATTTATCATTTTGCTTCCGCCGTTGGAGTTGGGCAGAGTCAATATGAAATTTCAAAATATGTAGATGTTAATATAAGAGGAACTGCTAATTTACTGGATATTCTTGTAAATGAAAAACATAATGTAAGAAAACTCATAATTGCCTCTTCAATGAGTATTTATGGAGAGGGAATGTATAAATGTAAAAAATGTGGAAAAGTAAAACCAGAAATAAGAAATTTTGATAATAAAAAAATTGATGATTGGGAACCAAAATGCCCAAATTGTAAAGGAGATATTACAGCAATTCCAACTGACGAAGAAACACCAACAAAAAGCAACTCAATTTATGCTATAACAAAAAAAGAACAGGAGGAAATGTCTCTTTTAATTGGAAAAATATATGGAATTCCTGTGGTTTCTTTAAGGTTTTTTAATGTCTATGGTCCAAGGCAAACACTGTCAAATCCTTATACTGGTGTTTGTGCAATTTTTTTGAGTAGAATTAAAAACAATAAACCTCCCATAATATTTGAAGATGGAATGCAAACAAGGGATTTTATCTGGGTGGATGATATTATAAATGCATGTATTCTTTCTATTCAAAAAGACCAGGCAAATTACGAAATTTTTAATGTCGGTTCTGGAAAGCCAACATATTTAAAAGAAATTGCAGAAATTTTAATCAAATTGCTTAATAAAAATTTAAAGCCAGAAATAACATATAAATTTAGAAAAGGTGATGTGAGACATTGTTATGCCGACATAAGTAAAATAAAAGAAAAGTTGGGATTTAAAATAGAAACAGAACTTGAAGAAGGAATGAAAAAATTAATTGACTGGTCAAAAAAAGAAAAGAAAGTAAAAGATAAATTTGATTATGCAGAAAAACAACTTAAAAACAGGCACCTTATTGAATAGGATTGAATTAACAATAGTAATCCCGGCAAGAAATGAAGAAAGTAATTTAGAAAGAACGGTTGAAGACATAGTGCAATATATAGATACAAATACAACAGAAATTATTATTGTTAATGACCATTCAACCGACAAAACAGAACAAATAGGTCAACAACTATCTTTGAAATACTCTTTTATCAAAGTTATAAATAATAAAAACGAACCTGGATTCTCTACAACTTTACTAACTGGGTTCAAGCAGGCAAAAGGTGAATATGTTCTTCCTGTAATGGCAGATATGTGCGATGACCCAGGCAGTATTCAAAAAATGTTAGAAAAAGCAAAAGATAGTTATGATATTGTTTGTGGCTCAAGATATACAAAAGGTGGTAAAAAAATTGGTGGACCAAAACTACAGAATTTTTTTTCATTTTTTGTTTGTAAATCATTGCGTTATTTAATCAATTTACCCACAAATGATGTTTCTAATGCTTTTAAATTATATAAAAAAAATATTTTCAATATTATAAAACCAAAAGAAAAGGGATTTGCTATTTCAATGGAAATTACTCTAAAAAGTTATTTTTATGGATTGAAAATTACTGAAATTCCTACAACCTGGTATGGAAGAAAAAAAGGAAAATCTAAATTTAAACTTATAAAAACATTTCCTTATGTTAAACTTTATTTCTGGGCAATTCTAAAAAAATGGAAATTTCTATAATAATTCCTTCTTATAATGAAGAAAAACGTATTGGAAAATCATTAGAAAAAATATGGAAGTACTTTAAAAATAAAGGATTTCCATTTGAAATAATTGTTGTTGATGATGGAAGTACTGATAAAACAGTTGAAATTGTTGAAAAGTTTAAAGAAGGGAAAAAAGAAATAAGGATATTGAAGCATGATAAAAATAAAGGAAAAGGGGCAGCAGTAAGAACGGGAGTGATAAATTCAAAAGGTAATTTAATTTTATTTACTGATGCAGACCTGTCAACACCCATTGAAGAATTTGAGAAACTTAAAAAAGCAATTGACGATGGTTATGATATTGCAATTGGCTCTCGAGGACTTCCTGAATCAAAAATAATTATTCCTCAACCATGGTATAGAAGATATTTAGGGAAAATTTTTCCATTATTGGTAAGAATTTTAGTAACAAATAAATTCAAGGATACTCAATGTGGATTTAAATTATTTAAAAGAGCGGTAGCAAAGAAATTGTTTGATGAATTAAAAACAAATGGTTTTGCCTTTGACGTAGAAATTCTGTATAATAGCATAAAAATGGGATATAAAATAAAAGAAGTTGGTGTAATTTGGAGCAATTCTTTTTTTTCAAGTGTTGCAATATTTAAAGACCCATTGAAAATGTTCATTTCTCTTTTAAAAATAAGGAGTTTCAAATAATGAAAGTACTTTTTACCTACATACCACAACCGTTTTCTAAAAAGGGTTATTTATTAGTAAGTCAGAATAGATTCACTAAATGGCGAGGAACAAAAGAACTTATATATCCTTTAATTCCTGCTTCTGGTTTAACACTTTTAGATTTAAAAGGATATGAAGTTTATTATTTAGATTGTATCTTTGAAGAAATTGATGAAAAAAATTTTTTTGAATATATTGAAAATCTTAAACCAGATATTATTTTTACTGAGACAAAAACTCCTATAATAAAATATCATTGGATTATTTCTGAAAAAATAAAAAGGAAATTTCCCCAGATTATTACTTGTATTATAGGAGACCATATCACTGTTTTACCAGAAGAAACAATGAAAAATAGTAAATTTGATTTTGTTTTAACAGGAGGAGACTTTGATTTTTATATGTTACAACTTGTCCAATTTTTATCTGGTAAAGAAAAGATTCCATCAGGTTTGTGGTATAGAGAAAAAAATGGGAAAATTAAAAATACTGGAAAATTTATTTTGATTGATAATCTTGATTCTTTACCATTTATTAATAGGGAAATTGTCCCATGGAAAAATTATCATGAAGCATGGAGAATTTCTGAAAATTTTATGTATCTTTCAGGTAGTAGAGGATGTCCTTATAGATGTACTTTTTGCTCCTGGCCCCAAATGTTATTTGATAATAAAATTAGATATAGAAGTCCTGAAAACATAGTTAATGAGATAGAATTTTTGGTAAAGAAATATAAAACAGAAGAATTTTTCTTTGATGATGATACATTTACATTTAATAAAAAATGGTGTATTGAAATATGTGAAGAAATAATTAAAAGAAACTTAAAAATAATGTGGAGTTGTAATGGAAGAGTTGATAATGTTGATGAATTTTTATTAAAAAAGATGAAAGATGCTGGATGCCGTCTTATAAAATATGGTGTTGAAAGTTATTCTCAATATACTCTTAATAAAATAAAGAAAGGTTATACAATCCAACAGGTTAAAAAAGCATTTAGTTTAACTAAAAAGAGAAAAATTCTTATTCATGCCACAGCAATGATTGGTTTCCCATGGGAAACAAGAAAAGATATTTTAAATACTATCGGATTTATAAAAAGTTTAAAACCAGATACCTGCCAATTTTCAATTCCAATAACATATCCAGGGACGGAATTATTCAAAGAGGCAGAAGAAAAAAACTGGCTGAAATTTAATTATAATTGGGAGAAATATGATATGAGTTTACCAACTTTAAAAAATCTTTATCTATCTGATGATAAATTAGTAAAATTATGCAAATTAGCATGGGGGAAAATTTATTTGGATCCATTATTTATTTTAAGAAAAGTTTTACGGATAAGAACAATTAGCGAAGTAAAATGGTTAATCAGAGGCTTTATTTCATTTCTTTTTGGCCATGTCAAACCAATTCAAAAATGAAAACTTATTTTGTAATAATAATTCCTTGTAAAGGTTATAATGAATATCTTAATAAAACGATTAAAGGATGCCTTAATCAAACTTTTAAAGATTTTAAAATTTATTTGTTGCCAGATAATAATTTTGAAAATAATATTTTCAAAAATGATAAAATTGTAATTAAATCAACAGGTAATTATTTTCCCGGGAAAAAAAGAAATATAGGAATTGAAATTTCTGAAGCAGAAGTATATGCTTTTATAGATTCAGATGCAATTCCTGAAAGAGTATGGTTAGAAAAAGCTTATAATTATTTAAAAGACGAAAAAATAAAAATTATAGGTGGGCCGAACTTGACTCCTGCGGAATCTAATTTAAGAGAAAAAATATCTGGAATTTTACTTTCAAATTTTTTAGTTACTGGAAAGTTTTCTATTAGATATAAAAAAAATCTAAAATTAGAGACCGTTTTGGAATTACCTCTATGTAATTTATTTATAAAAAATGAGGTTTTTAAATCCGTTGGTAAATTTAAAGAAAATACATTAACAGCAGAAGATGCTGATTTTTGTTTTAGGGCAAAAAAACTTGGAATTGATACAAAATATTCTTCAGAAATAGTTGTTTATCACAAAAGAAGGCCTATATTTCTGCCTTATTTAAATCAAATTTTTCAGTATGCATTTGATAAAGGATATAGAATTAAAAAAAATTTTGTTCCAAAATATCTATATTATTTTTTACCATCATTTTTTTTAATTTTTTTGTTAATTGGCTTGTATTCTTTAATTTTTTTTAAAAATTTTTTATTTTTTTATTGCTTCTTTATATCTTTATATTTTTTTCTCGTTTTTATTTCGTGTTTAATAAATTGGAAATATCTTTTTTATATATTTAGTGGGATTATTTTAACCCATTTAGTTTACGGAAGTGGTTTTATAATTGGATTATTTTCAAAAAGAGAAAATGAAAATTAAAGAATTCGTAGTTTTATTTATAATTTCATCTATTTCCTATTTTTGTGGATTGAATTGGGGGTTACCATCTAAAAGTTTAAATAAACTATATTTTAATGATATAGAAACAATAGAAAAACATATAGAACAAATAAAAAAATATCCTATTGAAAAAATTTATAAAGGAATGGGGCCATATCTTGCAAAATATCCAGAAGTAGAAAAAGAAAAATTACCTCGTTTTTATTACAATCCTATTAGAAGTTATCATCCAGATGAGTATTATGTAATAAAAAGTTTTTCTTCTATGAAACCAGAAAAATTTGATTTTAATCCTCATGCTTATTCAATCGGTGGTGCTTATTTATATCTTGTAGGCCTATTCCTTTTTTTATTTTCCAAATTAAATTTTGTTGTGCTTTCAAAAGATATATGTTTTTATTTCTTACATCCAGAAGAAATTGGTAAATTTTATATTATTGGAAGAGCAATCACTGCTATTTATGGAATTGGCATTATACTTTTAAGTTATTTATTATGTAAAAAATTTTTTAAGGATGGATTGAAAAGTTTTTTAATTTGTCTTTTAATTTTATTTTCTCCCTTAATAATTTTAAATTCTCACTATATGTATGTTGATATTCCAGGTTTATTCTGGATAACTGCCTGTTTATTCATAACAAGCAATTCCATAGAAAAATTCTCATTTAAAAATGTATTCTTAGCAGGTATTTTTGCAGGACTTGCATGTGGTACAAAAATTACTTTTGTTGTATCAATAGTAATTCCATTACTTGGAATTTTTATTATTTTTAAAAATCCTAAGGATATTGTAAAAAATTTCTTATTAGTTGTTATATGCTTTATTTTTTCTTTTTTTATAACCAATCCATATTTTTTCTTAACTTTTCCTGAACCCTTAATTGAATTAGAACAGCACACTGGACTTTCTTTTAATGGGAAATTTTACTTTTTAAGTTTAAAATATGGTTTAGGGTTTCCACTTCTTATTTTTGCTTTAACTGGAACTTTGTTGAGTATTTTTTTTATTAAAGAAAGAAGTGATCTTGAGAAAAAATTATTATTTTTACTTTTTAGTTGGACAGTTTTCTTCTTTATTTTTATTTCTATTTTCTCAAAGAATTTTGCAAGATACATTTTACCTTTAGTCCCTTCTTTTATTATTCTTGGAGGATATGGATGGTTTTTGACATTAACTAAAACAAAAAAAATTTTAAAATTTCTGATTTCTTTATGGATTATTTTTGTTATATTATTTACTTTTTTTTATGGGATGAGTTATGAGATGTTATTTATACAAAAAAATATAAGAACAGAAGCAGGTGAATGGATAAAGGAAAATATTCCTGCTGGAAGTAGTATTGGAGTTACAGAAGTTCCATGGCAATTTCAGATGCCACCTTTTGATTATTTCAAATACAATCTTATTGTTACAGGATATGATTTCAACAAATTAAAAAAAGAAAAGCCAGAATATTTTATAATCTCTTCATTTCAAGCACCTATTCCACCATTTCCATTAAAATTACAGATAGAAAAAAATAGTTTTTGGAATGAATTTATAAATTCATCTATCTATAAAGAAGAGAAAAAATTTCAAAAATTTCCTTCGTTTCTATCTTTTAAATTCCAATTTAATGAATTACCTGAAGATTTAATTTATTTAAACCCAACAATTGTAATTTTTAAATATAAAAATGAGACCTTTTAAATTCAATTTACCAAAAGAATTGATTTCTCAATATCCATTAAAAGAGAGAGAGAAAGCAAAGTTAATGGTAGTAAATAGAAAAAATGGAAAAATAATTCATGACATATTTGAAAATATTGATAAATACATGAGTGAAGAAGATGTTCTTGTTTTAAATAACACAAAAGTTATTCCAGCAAGATTATTATGTAGAAAAGAAACGGGTGGGAAAATTGAAATTTTTCTTCTTAAAAAAATAGAAAAAAATAAGTGGAATGTTCTGGTAGGTGGAAAAGGAAAAATAGGTAGTAAATTTTATAAAGAAGACATTGCAGGGAAAATTATTGAAAAAAAAGCAGATGGCAGTTTTATTGTTGAATTTAATATTGAAGATGAAAATGAAATTAAAAAATATGGGGAAGTTCCACTTCCTCCATATATTAAAAGAAAAGCAGAAGAAATTGACAAAATTTATTATCAGACAGTTTATGCTGAAAAAGATGGTTCAATTGCTGCCCCTACTGCTGGATTACATTTCACAGAACAACTCCTTGAAAAAATTCAAAAAAAAGGTATAAAGGTTGTTTATATTACACTTCATATGGGATGGCATTCAATAAAAGTTTTTAAGGAAGATAATACAGAAAAAAATGTTTCAACAGAATTTTTTGAAATTTCTCAACAAACAGCAGAGATACTAAATAAATCAAAAAAAAACAAAAAAAATATAATTGCCATTGGGACAGGGACTGTGAGATGTTTAGAAAGTTCAGTAGAAAATGGAATTATAATAAGGAAAAAGGGCTTTACTGAACTATTTATTAAACCTGGTTATAAATTTAAAGTTGTAGATAAACTCATTACAAATTTTCATCTTCCTGATTCAACGCATCTTTATTTAGTAAGTGCTTTTACAGGTCTTGATTTAATAGAAAAAGCATATAATATTGCAGTAGAAAAAAAATATAGATTTTATTCTTATGGTGATAGTATGTTCATCATCTAAAAGTAGAGAGTAACAAGATTGAGAAAGATAAATTCACGGTATCTTGCGGATAGAAAGCAAGGAAAATAGATTTTCTCTTTGTAAAAGAGGTTTTCCCCTTTAACAAACCGACTAGGGAAGCAAGTGGTAGCAAAGCAGAGTTGGTGCTTGTTTCCCCTCTTTATAAAAGAGGGGCAAGGGGAGATTTTCAACAAGCACAACGGAAGTCAGAAAGGATTTCGGGGAGATTTTTAAATCCATCCCATCCTTCCCTTATTAATGTAAGGAGTAAGTTCTCCCTTTATAAAAGGGAGATTAAGAGGGATTTAATAGGGGGTTCCAAGTCCAAAGGATCCTTCGGACACAATGGGAGTTAGAGGGAATCTCTTACTTAAATTAAAAAGAAGAGGAGAAATATGTTTGAGTTTAAAATTATAAACAAAGATAAAAAAACAAGAGCAAGAGTTGGAGAATTTTTAACTGAGTATGGGAAAGTTGAAACACCAAATTTTATGCCAGTCGCTACATTAGGGAGCGTTAAAACACTTACTTCTGAAGATTTAATTAATATGGGAGTAGATATTTTAATTTCAAATGCCTATCATCTTTATTTAAAACCGGGTATAGATATTATTAAAAAAAGTGGATGTATACATAAATTTATAAATTGGAATAAATCAATTATAACTGATAGTGGTGGATTTCAAATATTCAGTTTAGAAAATGTAAAAATTACAGAAGATGGTGTTATTTTTAAATCAAAATTAGATGGTTCAACTCATTTTATAACTCCTGAAAAATCAATTGAAATTCAAAATAAAATCGGTGCAGATATTATAATGAGTTTTGATTATTGCCCTAAAAATTGGAATGATTATGGAGAAGTTGAAAAAAGTGTTAATTATACAATTAAATGGGCAGAAAGATGTAAAAAATATCACAAAAACAAAGAACAAACATTATTTGGAATTATTCAGGGAGGAGTTCATAATGACCTGAGGGAAAAATGCATAAATAAACTTGAAATCTTAAATTTTGATGGATATGGAATTGGAGGATTATGCCTTGGAGAACCAGAGGAAAAGACATTTGAAATTGCAGATTTTATTTCAAAAAAAGTAAATGATAATAAACTAAAATATTTTATGGGTATAGGAATGCCATTACAAATCCTTAATTTAGTTGAAATGGGATATGACCTTTTTGATTGTGGAATGATAACTCATATTGCAAGAACCGGCTCAACAATTACTTCAAGAGGGAAAATAAATATAAAGGGGGGAAAGTACAAAGATGATTTTATACCTCTTGACCCTGAATGCGATTGTTTTGTTTGCAAAAATTATACAAGAGCATACATAAGACATCTTATAAATTCTAAAGAAATTACTGGTTTAAGATTAAACTCATATCATAATGTTTATTTTATAATAAATCTCTTAAAAAATATTAGAAAGAGTATAAAAGAAGGTAAATTTAGTGATTTTAAAGAAAAATTTGAAAAAAAATATAAAGAAAAAAATTGACATTTCTTTTATAATATAATACATTATTACTATATTGATAAATAGAATTAACTTTTAGTACTAAAAATAAGGAGGAATTATGAAATTTTTAATGTTAGCACAGGCACAGCAACAATCTACACCATCTTTATTAGGTGCTTTATTACCACTAATTTTAATATTCTTTGTTTTTTATTTTCTGCTTATATTACCGCAACAAAAAAAACAAAAACTACATAAAAAAATGTTAGATGATTTAAAAGAAGGAGATAAAATTGTTACTGTTGGAGGATTAATTGGAGTTGTTTCAAAAATAAAAGATAATATTGTAACAATTGATTGTGGTAATGGGGTAAAAGTTGATTTTTTAAGAAACGCTATTTCACAGGTAATTAAACCACAGAATGATAATAAGTAAGACAGGATATTTTGAAGTTTTTAATGGATGTGCAGGAGATATGATTGTCGGATGTCTAATTGATGCAGGAGTTAATCCATCAATTCTAAAAAATGAACTGCAAAAAATCCCTATTTCTAACTACACAATAAAAATAAAAAAAGTAAAAAGAAAGACAAATTCTTCCCATTTTATATCTGCAACACAATTTATTGTTATTTTAAAAGAAAAAGAGAATCAAAGAAAATATACTGAAATTGTCAATTTAATAGAGAAAAGTTCACTTTCAGATGATATAAAAAGGAAAACCTTAAAAATTTTTAATATTCTTGCAATAAGTGAAAGTAAAGTTCATAAAGAAAAAATTGATAATGTACATTTTCATCAAATAGGACAAACAGATGCTATTATTGAAATTGCAAGTGCAGTAATAGGACTGAAATTACTGAATATAGAAAGTGTTTATTCAAGTTCAATAGGAATTTCAATGCCATCTCCTGCTACACTTGAAATTCTAAAAGGACTTCCCGTTTTAATAAAACATATTCCTTATGAAATTTCTACTCCAACTGGTGTTTCAATTTTAAAAGGATTATGTAAATTCCATGAAATAGATGAAAAAATTTCAATAGAAGGATATGGATATGGCACAGGAACAAGTGAGACACTGCCTTCCGATATAATGAAGTTCATATATGGAAAAGAAATTGACAAAAAAAAAGAAGAAATTTACATCATTGAAACAAATATTGATGATATGAACCCTGTAATATTTGAGTATTTATACGAAAAACTTTTTCAGGCAGGGGCAACCGATGTTTCTGTTTTTACAGGTATTGGGAAAAAAAATAGGCCTGTTTTTAACCTTCAAATTATGGTAAATGAAGAAAATTTTGAAAAAGTGAAAGAAATTATATTTTCTGAAACAACAACAATTGGATTTAGATACCAAAAAGAAGATAGAATAATTCTTCAAAGAAAAATTAAAGAAATAAAAACAAAATGGGGTTCTGTAAAGATTAAGATAAGTTTTTATGGTGGTAAAATTTATAATATTTCTCCTGAATATGATGATTGTAAAAAAATATCCAAAAAATTCAAAATACCTTTAAAAAATGTTATAACAGAAGTGAATAATTTATCAAAAAATATCTCTATGTGATATAATGTAAAACCTCAACAAAAGGCACAAAGAAAAATATATAAATTTAAAATTAAAAGAAGAAAGTGTAAAATTATAACTTAAAATTTAAAAAGTTTTTGGTTTTTTGTATTTCATTCGCCAAAAAACGAGGCGGATGCTAAAATACGCGCTTTTCGCTTTACATTTTGCGTTCTTAATAACTATTGAAATACAAAAAAGATTTTACCATAAGAAAAATGTTTGTCGGAACAATAAAAATTGAACTTTTAATTCCGGGATGCAAAAGTTTGAAAGATAAGAGAAACATTATAAATTCAATTAAAAACAGGATAAAAACAAAATATAATGTTTCAATTGTTGAAGTTGACTTCTATGAAAAATGGCAAAGAGCAGCAATTGGTGTTTCATTTGTAAATGGTGAAGCAAAATCAACAGAAATTCTATGTCAGAAAATACTTGATTTATTTTTTGATAATAATGATTTTATTGTATTAAATAACAAAAATTCTATTATTTCTATAGAAGACTGAGAAAGAATGGAAAAACAATACAACCCAAAAGCAATAGAAGAAAAAATTTATAATATATGGGAATATAATAATTTTTTCCATTGCGAAGCAGATAAGAAAAAGAAAAAATATGTTATAGTTATTCCTCCACCAAATATAACTGGATTTTTACATATGGGACATGCTTTAAATAATACAATTCAGGATATATTGATAAGATGGAAAAGAATGGAGGGCTATAATGCCTTGTGGGTTCCTGGAACTGACCATGCAGGAATAGCAACACAAAATGTAGTTGAAAGAAAACTTTTAAAGGAAGGAAAAAAAAGGCAGGATATTGGAAGAGAAAAATTTATTGAAGAAGTATGGAAATGGAAAGAAGAATATGGTTTACGAATTATTGACCAGTTGAAAAAATTAGGTGCATCTTGTGATTGGAACAGGTTAAGATTTACAATGGATGAAAATTTATCAAAGGCAGTAAAATATGCTTTTTACCAACTTTATAAAAAGGAACTTATTTATAGAGGAAGAAAAATTATAAACTGGTGTCCAAGATGCACAACTGCCCTTTCAGACGAAGAAGTTGAATATAAAGAAATTCCTTCTTTTCTCTATTATATAAAATATCCTCTAATTGAAGGCGATTTTATTGAAGTTGCAACTACAAGGCCAGAAACAATGCTTGGAGATACAGCAGTTGCAGTTAATCCTCTTGATAAAAGGTATAAAAACCTTATAGGGAAAAAAGTAAAACTTCCATTTGTTGATAGAGTAATACCAATTATTGCTGATGAAAAAGTTGAAGTAAAATTTGGAACAGGGGCAGTGAAAGTTACACCTGCCCATGACCCGACTGATTTTGAAATAGGGCAAAGAAATAAATTACCCTTTGTAATTGTTATAGATGAAGAAGGAAAAATGAACGAAGAAGCAAAACAATTTAATGGTATAGATAGATTTCTTGCAAGAGAAAAAATTATTGAGCAACTTAAAAATAATGGTTTGGTAAGTAAAATAGAACCATATATCCATAGAGTTGGACATTGTTATAGATGTTTAACCCCGATAGAACCATATATTTCAACTCAGTGGTTTGTAAATATGAAACCACTTTCAAAACCCGCAATTGAGGTTGCATTGGAAAAAAAACTAAAATTTTATCCAGAAAAATGGGAAAAAATTTATCTTAACTGGCTTTATAATATTAAAGACTGGTGCATAAGCAGACAAATATGGTGGGGACATAGAATACCCATCTGGTATTGTGAAAATAAAGATTGTCCACCTATTGTCTCTATTGAAGATAATGTTAAAAAATGCCCTAATTGTGGAAGTGAAAATATAAAGCAAGATGAAGATGTTTTAGATACATGGTTTTCATCATGGTTATGGCCATTTTCTGTTTTTAATTGGCCTGAAAAGACAGACGATATTGATGTTTTTTATCCAACTGATACTCTTGTAACTGCACAGGAAATACTTTTCTTCTGGGTTGCAAGGATGGTAATGGCTGGAATGGAATTTATGAAAGAAATACCTTTTGAAAATGTTTTTATACATGGAACAGTAAGAGATGAAACAGGGAAAAAAATGAGCAAATCATTGGGAAATGCCATAGACCCTGTTGATATAATTGAAAATTATGGTGCAGATAGTTTAAGATTTAGTTTAATTTCAATGACATCTTTTGGACAGGATGTATATCTTTCTCCAACTTTTTATTTAAAAGGAAGAAATTTTATGAATAAAATCTGGAATGCAGGAAGATATATCATAACAATAAATGAAGAAATGGGAACAAATGATATAAAAATTTATGAAAATATTGATTTTAATAACTTGAAATTTCCAGAAAAATGGCTCATTTTAAATCTTAATGAAACAGTAAAAAATGTTACTTCCCTATTGGATAAATTTCATTTTAACGAAAGTATAAATTATTTATATGATTTTTTCTGGCATACATTCTGTGATTGGTATATTGAAATAAGTAAAATATATAAAAAAGAAAATGATTATTTTAAAAATGTTGTTATTCCTATCTTGAATAAATCCCTTATTATTTCATTGAAACTTTTACATCCATATATACCATTTATAACCGAACAGATATGGTTATCTCTTAAAAAATACATTTCTGACCTTGAATCTGACTATATAAT
This sequence comes from bacterium, assembly GCA_035370465.1. Taxonomy (NCBI): domain Bacteria; species bacterium. The sequence continues at coordinate 21,586 of DAOOVW010000015.1, forward strand.
TATTAGTAAATGGCCTGTTGTTGAAAATTATAGAGACGATGACACAATTGAAAAAATGAACAGGATAATTGAAATTATTACAAATATAAGGACTATAAAAACAAAAATAAAAGTTCCTGTCACAAAAATTATTGATTGTTATATAGAAGGAGAAATAGATGATATTGAAAAAGAAATAGTTGAATCACTCGGAAAGGTAAAAATTAAAGAAAAACAGGACATTATGAAAAATAAAAATTATCTTCTAAAAAATCTTTCATCAGGTGGACTTTTTATATCAATTGAAGGTATAATAGATATCCCTGAAGAAATTAAAAAGTTAGAGGGAAAAAAGAAAGAATTTGAGATATTACTTGAAAAAACAGAGAAAACATTATCAAATAAACAATTCCTTGAAAAAGCAAAAAAGGAAGTAATTGAAAAAACAATAAATAATAAAAAAGACCTTGAAGAAAAAATTGAAAATATAAAAAAAGATATTGAATTTTTCAAGGGACAAATAGAATAACATAAATCTTTATAAAAAGGAGAGAGAAAATGTATGGATTTATAGATATTGGTGGGAAACAATATAAAGTAGAAAAAGGGAAAAAATTTGATGTTTTTAATTTAAATAAAAAAGTAGAAGATATAGTAGAATTTAATCCAGTTTGTTTTTTTGATGATAAAGATTTAATTACAGAAGAAGATAAACTAAAAAATATTAGTATTATCTGTAAAGTTCTTGAAGAAAAAAAAGGGGAAAAAATTTATGTCTTCAAGAAAAAAGCAAAGACAGGTTATAAAAAGGGATATGGACATAGAGACCATATTACTGTATTAAAAGTTGAAGATATAAAAATAAAGTGAAAGAACATATTAAGGTAATAAGAGATGACAATTTATCAGGTGAAAGAGTCCTAATAATTGCTTTTAAAAAGAAAGACCCAATAGAAACAGATACCTCTGTTAGAGAATTGGAATTCCTCTCAAAAACGCTCAGATTAAATATCGTAAAAACACTCCTCTTAAAAGAAAATTTAATACATCCATCTACTTATATTGGGAAAGGGAAATTATTTGAAATAAAGAAAATTGTAGATGAATACAAAATCACATTGGTTGTTTTTGAAAAAGACCTTTCTCCTGTCCAACAAAGAAATATTGAGGAAACTTTAAATATAAATGTAATAGATAGAACTCTACTGATACTTTATATATTTGCTGAACATGCTAAATCAAAGGAAGGGAAAATTCAAGTTGAACTCGCTCAATTAACTTATCTTTTACCAAGATTAACAGGGCATGGAATTGAGCTTTCAAGAATTAGAGGTGGGCTTGGAATAAAAGGTCCTGGAGAAATGAAAATTGAGGTCTACAGAAGAAGAATAAAAGATAGAATTGCTAAATTAAAACAGGAAATAAAAGAAATAGAAAAACATAGAAATGTTTTAAGAAGTTCAAAAAAAAGAGAAAAATTTCATGCTGTTTCACTTATTGGATATACAAATGTTGGGAAAAGCACTCTTCTTAATAAATTAAGTTCTTCAAATCTTTATGTTGCTAATAAATTATTTTCTACTCTTGACCCTGCTACTCGTCTTGTATATATAGGAGATGATAAATATGTTTTGATGAGTGATACTGTCGGACTTATTTCTAATATTCCACACCATTTAATTGAGGCATTCAAATCAACTCTTGAAGAAATAAAATATGCTGACATTCTTTTATGTATTTATGATGTTTCAACAAACATAGAAAAACAAAAAAATACTATCTATGATGTTTTAAAAATACTTAATGTTGAGGAAAAGTTAAGAATAGATGTTTTCAATAAAATTGATTTACTTGAAAAAGAAGAACTTAATATAATGAAAATACAAAACCCTGAAAAAATTTTTATTTCTTCATTAACAAAAGAAGGTTTTGACCAATTAAGAGAAAAAATAATGGAGGTTTTTTATGGTATTGGGGTTAAATAAGGATGACATTTTAAAAATCAAAAAAATATCCAATATTATTGAAAAAAATAAAAATTTCCTTATTACAACACATCAAAATCCTGATGGAGATGCAATTGGTTCTGAACTTGCTATGTTTTTATTTCTTAAAAAGCAAAATAAAAATGTAAAAATAATAAATTGTGATAAAGTTCCTTCAATTTATAAATTTTTACCATCAGTTAAAGAAATAAATATTCAAAATAAAAAAAATTTAAAAAACAATTTTGATGTAATTATTATTATTGATTGTAGTTCACCTGAAAGAACTATTGATATTTCAGATTATAAAAAAAATTCACTGATAGTAAATATTGACCATCATATTACAAATTTTCAATTTGGAAATTTAAACTGGATTAACCCTGAATTTTCAGCAACAGGCGAGATGATATATTTTATAATAGAAAAACTTAAAAAATTAGACAGGTCAATTGCTGCCTGTCTTTATACTGCAATTATTACTGATACAGGAAGATTTACTTACCGGATGAGTAAATTTACAATGGATATAGTAAAAAATTTAATTGAATATAAAATCAGTCCAGTTGAAATTGCAACAAAAATTTATTTAGAAAAACCATATAAATCAATTAAACTTTTATCATTGGCATTAAACAATCTAAAATTCGATTTCAAAAATAAAGTTTGCTGGATGAAAATTACAAGACAACTTTATAAAAAAACAAATACAGATGAAGAATTCACAGAGGGATTTATTGATTTTCTTTCAGAAATAAAAGAAAGTAAAATTGTTTTTCTAATGAAAGAAAAAGAAGATGGCATAAAAGTAAGTTTAAGAAGTAAAGAAAAGTTTGATGTTGAAAAACTTGCAAGAAAGTTTGGAGGAGGCGGACATAAAAAAGCATCTGGCTGTTTCTTTAAAAATAAGAAAATAGAAGAAGTAGAAAAAACAATTTTAAATGAGATAAGAAAAAATGGACGGAATTATAAATATAAATAAACAAAAAGGAATGACCTCATATGATGTTATAAGATTTATAAAAAGACAGTTCAATTTCAAAGAGAAAATTGGACATGCAGGGACATTAGACCCAATTGCAGAGGGTGTTCTTATTATTCTTATTGGAAATGCAACAAAATTAAGTTGTAAATTTATGAAATTTGAAAAAGAATATATTTGTACGATGGAATTGGGTAAAAAAACAGATACAGATGATATTCAGGGCAAAATCATAGAAGAAAAAGAAGTAAAAGTTACAACAAAAGAAATTATTGAGACAATAAAAAATTTTGAAGGAGAATATATTCAAACACCACCTGTTGTTTCAGCAATTAAACATCAGGGAAAACCACTCTATAAATTTTACAGAGAAGGAATTATTATAAAGCCAATTCCAAAACCAGTTATAATTAGAGATATTGATATTGAAGAAATAAAACTTCCATTTATAAAAATAAAAGTTATATGCACAAAAGGAACATATGTGAGGTCGCTTTGCAGGGACATTGGTGATAAATTAGGATGTGGAGCAACTCAGGTAGAATTAAAAAGAATAAGAATTGGACCATTTTCAATTGAAAAGACATTTACTTTACAACAATTAAAAAAAATAGGTATTGAAAATGCAATTATTACAATTCAAAAACTTCAGCAAATACTTAAAAATGAAAAAGAAAAATTTTAAAATTAGCGTTGCTGGTATTAGAGGAATATACCCAGATGAAATAACACCAGAAATTGCTTTTAAATTTGCATTTGCCTTTGGATTTTTTGGTAAAGGGAAAACATTTCTGGTTGGAAAAGATACAAGAATAAGTGGAGATGTTTTAATTTCTTCTGTAATATCAGGACTGCTTTCTTCTGGAAAAAATGTCCTAAATATTGAAATAACTCCAACTCCTATGATTGGATTTATAATAGAGAAAATTGAAAACAAATATGGAATTATGGTCACTGCAAGTCATAATCCAGAAGAATATAATGGATTAAAATTTTTCAATAAAAAGGGAAATTTTATAAATAATGATGAATGGAAAAAATTTTTAGAAATTATAAAAAGTGTTAAAAAATTAAAATTATCTTCAATTCCAGGTGAAATTAAAAAGATTGAAAAAAATTATATAAAAATTTATTTTGATAATATTTATAAATTAGTAGATGTTAAGAAAATAAGAGAAAAAAAGTTTAAGGTTATTGTTGATGCCTGTCAGGGTGTTTCTTCTATCTATACTGAAGAATTCTTAAAAAATTTGGGCTGTGATGTATTGGTCTTCAATAAATTTCCATATGGTAAATTTTCTCATAATCCAGAACCACTTATAGAAAATCTTCAGCAATTAAAAGAAAAAGTTATTAAAGAAAAAGGAGATATTGGTTTTATTCAAGACCCTGATTGCGACCGTTTTTCATTTGTCTGTGAAAATGCTGATATTCCAGGAGAAGAAACAACTTTAGCAATCTGCCTTGATTCAGTCCTTGAAAAAGAAAAAACACCTGTTGTTGTTAACTTATCAACTACTTCTTTAATTGATGATATATGTAAAAAACATAAAGTCAAAATTTATAGAACAAAAATTGGAGAAATAAATGTTGTTGAAAAAATGAGAAAAATAAAGAGTAGAGCAGGGGGAGAAGGCAACGGCGGGGTTATATGGGGAAAATTTCATTATGGAAGAGATAGTTACATTGGAATATCCCTTTTGCTTGAAAAAATGGCAGAAGAAAACAAAAAAATATCTGAAATTGTAAATAATTATCCTAAATATTATATGATAAAAGAGAAATATAAAATTAAAAACATAAAATTTATTCTTAAAAAAATAAAAAAAATTTATAAAAACGAGAAATTGGATTTAACTGATGGAATTAAAATTATAAGAGAAAATGGATGGATTCATATAAGGCAATCAGGAACTGAACCAGTTGTAAGAGTTATAGTAGAAGCAACAACAAAAATAACTGCTGATGAATATCTAAAAGAAATTTATAGTATACTTTCCGCCAGACCAGGTATGCCAGACCAGGTATGGAGAAGTACTTAATGGAGAGGACAGTCCTCCTCAAAAAAATGGAAATTTTAAATGAAATAATAAAAACTTCAATAATGCTTTTTATTGTAATAGATGCAATTGGTGGTATTCCTATTTTTATTTCTCTTGTTCCAGACATCTCAGAAGATGAAGTTAAAAAAGTTGTGAATCTTGCTATAATTGTAAGTTTTTTTATTCTTTTATTTTTTGGAGTTATTGGTAGATGGATACTTTACTTATTTAATATAAATTTAGAAGAATTTAAAATTGCAGGTGGATTTCTCCTTCTTATTATTGCCCTTGACGAAATTTTTAATATATTACCTGAAAGAAAATATCCAAAAGAAGAACTTGGAATTGTTCCAATAGGTTGTCCACTACTTGCAGGTCCAGGAGCAATTACAGTAATTCTTGTAATTCTTTATAGATTTAATTTTCCCCAAAATTATATTATAATGAGTGCAAGTGTAGTTATTGTCACATTGGTAAACTGGATTATTCTTTCAAGGTTAATTAATATCAAAAGAATTTTTGGTAGAAAAGGTATATTACTTCTTACAAAATTGATGGGAATAATTCTTGCTGGAATTTCAATAAATTTTTTAGTTAGTGGAATAAAAAACTTATTTACCGGCTAATCAATTTTTTTGTAAAAATCTTTGATTTTTTTTATTGCCTCTTCTGGTTCATTAACAATAGAAAAAATTAAAAGGTCTTCAGGAGAAATATATCCTCTTTTAAGTTGGGTATTTTTCATCCAATCAATTAGTCCTTTCCAATATGAACTATCAAAAAGAATAATAGGAAATTTATGAATTCTTCCTGTCTGAATTAAAGTTATTGCTTCTGTAAATTCATCAAGAGTCCCAAATCCACCTGGAAAAATTACAAAACCCTTTGTATATTTAACAAACATAACTTTTCTTGTAAAAAAATATTTAAATGAAAGAAGTGTTTTGATATATGGGTTTGGCTTTTGTTCATGAGGTAGTTCTATATTAAGCCCTATTGAATTTCCTCCAGCAAGTGTTGCTCCTTTATTTGCTGCTTCCATTATTCCAGGACCCCCACCAGTTATTACTGTATAACCATTTTTTGAAAGTAATTTCCCCAATTCAACTGCCTTTTTATACCAGATATCTCCTTCTTTAACTCTTGCAGCACCCCAAACAGTTACTGCATCTTTCACATTACCTAATTCTTCAAATCCCTCAATAAATTCAGCCATTATTCTGAAAATTCTCCATGACTCTTCTGCATAAATTTTTTCTTCCTTATTCATTATCTATCCCCCTCTTTATTTATTTTTTCAACTATTAGAACTGGACCATCTTTTCCAATAACTTTTATCTCTTCATTTTTTTTAATAATTTCGTTTTTATCTTTTGGAATACCTTTCCAATACTCACCATGAACAAAAATTAATCCTTCAGGATTTAAATCCGTTTTAACCCTTCCTTTTTCTCCAATAAGTCCCTCAGTTCCAGTTGTAACTTTTCTCCTTCTCGTTTTAAGAGCAAATAACAATATAGCCCATATAAAAAAACCAGATGCAAAAGCAACAGTGAAAATTAGTGAAGTAGCAATTTTTATTTCAGAACCAGGTCTGATTAGCATAAAAGAACCAATAAGAAAAGAAATAATACCTGAAATAAAAAACAATCCAAATGTTGGAGTTATTGCCTCAATTCCAAAAAGTATAAAACCTAAAATAAGTAAAAGAAGTCCTGCAATGTTTATAGGCATTGTATGTAAAGCAAAAAATCCAAGTATCAAACAAATTGTGCCTGCAATACCTGGTAGTCCAAAACCAGGATGTGAAAATTCTAATATTATTCCCCACATACCAATTATTAAAAGTAAATACGCAATATTTGGGTCTGAAATTGTTTTTAAAAAATCATCTTTAAATGATTGTTTTAGTGATTCAAAAACAATATCTTTTGTATGAAGAATAATTTCTTTTTCATTTTTCTTTATTTTTTTCCCATCAAGTTTTTTAAGAAGTTGGTCAATATCTTCTGCTATAAAATCAATAACATTATTTTTTAATGCTTCTGTTTCGGTTGAGGAAATACTCTCTCTCACTGCTTTTTCCGCCCATTTTTCATTTCTTCCTTTATATTTAGCAATACTTTTTATAAAACTCACCGTATCATTAACTACTTTTTCCTCCATTGTTTTGTTCTGCTCATCTCCACCAGTTAAAGTAACAGGATGAGCAGCACCTATATTTGTTGCAGGTGCCATCACCAAAATATCACACGAAAGAGCAATAAAAGTTCCAGCAGAAGCACATTGTGCTCCTGATGGATAAACAAAACCAATAATTGGAACTTTTGATTTTAATATCTCCTGAACAATTTTTCTTGTAGAGGATAGAAGACCACCAGGAGTATCAATTATTAGTAAAACAAACTCTGCATTATTCTTTTCTGCTGAATTTATAACTCTTGTAATTTGATAATATGTAATAGGACCAATAGCATCATTTATATTTAAAGTGTATGCTTTATTTTCAGAAAAACAAAAGGATGATATTAAAAAAAAGCAAGGAAGAAATAAAATTATTTTTCTCATTTTTCTAAAATAGCAGGTCTTTTATAAATTTTCCCTTTATATTCAACTTCAATCATTGGCCAGTTTTTATCTTCTGTTATTATTGTATTTTTATCTTTTTCAATAATAATTGTATCTTCTGATTTTGTCCCTGTTATTGAAGGATTCCAAGCAAATGAACTTTTTTCAATAACTTTTTCATCTGTCTCTTCTGTAACCCTAAAATATCTTGTTGAATAACCAGTTGGTCCTCCTTGATGATGTAATTGCCACTCATTTTCAAAACCTGTTTCTTTATATGATGATTTTGCTTTTTTAAAAATATCTGACATCTTCACATCTGGTCTTGTCTCATCAATAAAAACAGTATCAACAAAACAAACACTTTTATGTTTTCTCAAAATAGATTCCTCCAACTTTCCAAAATTAACTATTCTTGTAAGAGATACAATAAGACCATATCTTTTCCCACAAATAGCAATTAAAACTCTCTTATCTAATTTTTTTTCTGTTGGTATTGGATGTCTGTATTTCTCAATTCGTTCATCTGCACCAACAAGTATAACAACTGGAATTATATCTTTTTCCCATAACTTTTGACTTACTATACCTGCAATTTCAGTTTCTTTCATTCCCGGTTTTATAACTTTTGAAATTTCTGTAATACTTTCAGATGCCAATTTTCCAACTTCCTTATATCTATCAATTTCCTCATCAACTAATGGAAAATGTAATTTTTCTAATTTCACAAGGACAGTAAAATTAGTTGGAATATCCGAACCAATTTTGCCTTTACATATTTTTTTAACTTCCTCAAACAACTCATTTTCTTTATACCAATTCTTTACGATAAATTCCCAATCACTAATTTCTTCTTCAAAAATTCTTGGATATTCAATATTTGTTGTTAAAAGAAAAGATTTATCAGGTGTTATTAAAATACTACAAACACCTTTTTCTGTATTAAGTCCAACAAAATTTTTCTTCCCACCGGTTAACCATGAAAAATTTGATACACCTGATACTAAAATTCCACTCAATCCATTTTCTTTTATATATCTTCTTACTCTCTCAATTTTAGTTTCTTTTTCCATTTCCTTAATTTACCTTTTTTTCTTTTCTGTTGTCAAATTTTTAGTATGTCAGAAATACAAAAAGTGTTAGTAAATCCTAACTGAACCCCATACTAATTCTCAGTATCTAAATATCTTATTGCTCAATAGATATACCTACCTGAACTTGAAGAGGTCATTTTAAGGCGGTTTCAGAATTAAGAGAGTTTTTATTTTCTGAGCAAGTTTATTTGGTAAAAGTTTTTCTATTTTAACCCCTAACTTCCCACAAATCAAGTAATCGGTATTCTGAAATGTTATTTTTAAGAGGTAAAAAATACAAATTTTTAAAAAAAAATAAACATATAAATTTTATTTAAATTGCTTGATAGTGGTATATTAACATATAAATTTTCAAAGGTATTCTGCAGGATTTCAATAAAAAAGATTTTAAATATTGACAGGGAGATAGGATTAAATTATAAAATTACTTAGTAAGTAATATAAAAGGAGGCGGGTATGAGTAAAACTGAAAAAGTTAAAGAATACGCAAAAAAATGTGGAGCAGACCTTGTGGGGATTTCCTCACCGGAGAGATTTGAAGGTGCACCTCTCCAGATGGACCCTCGTCAAATAATGCCCGGAGTAAAATCAATAATTGTTTTAGGATTCAGAGTATTCAGAGGGACATTTAGAGGGATTGAAGAAGGGACATTTTTCAGTAATTATTCATCTATGGGATATGGAGGAATAAGTAATATTCAAATGCCAATGGTGCTCTGGAATTTTTGTAAAATAATAGAAGATAAGGGATATGAGGCAATTCCATTAGGACATTTGAGTCCATGGAGAGCAATTGATGAAAATGGTGAAATTAAAAAAGGATATAGTCGACCAGTTGCTCCAGGTAAACCTACGCCGGATGTAATGATTCATCATAGGATAGCGGCTTTTTGTGCTGGATTGGGAGAGATTGGATATAGCAAGGTTTTTCTAACACCTGAATTTGGACCAAGACAGAGATTAGGGGAAGTTCTGACTGATATGCCTTTAGACCCTGACCCACTATATGAAGGACCTGCAATTTGTGATAGATGTATGGAATGTGTAAAAGGATGTCCAGCAGGTGCAATAAGTAGGATAAAAACTGTAAAAGTAGAAGTTGCAGGTAAGATGTTAGAATGGGGAGAATTAGATGTAGAAAAATGTTCAATAGGGTTACGAGGAGGAAGAAAAGTAAAAGAGGGAGAGAAAGGAGATTATCTACAGGGTCGTTCTGATGTAAAACCGGGGATGCATTCGCCATTTTATCATAAACCCCCCAATGTTTTTATTCATGGAGAAGCGATATGTGGTGGTAGAGGGTGTATTAGAGCATGTATGATTCATTTAGAAAAACAGGGAAAGTTAAAAAATAAATTTAAAGACCCATTTAGAAAAGAAACACCATGGAGGGTAAACTGGGATTAATACAGATAAATTATAAAGTTTCTATTCTAATCCGTAAAGTAAAAGGAGTGTTTTATGGCAAATGTACAGGAGATAAAAATTAAATCAAGTGTAGATGGTACTACCCAACCTAATATAATTATTACTTCATCCTCATATAATATTGAGAATTTTGTTCCTTTACTTGTTGCTTTACATACCTGGCAGGGTGATTATAAGCAATTAGTGAAACCCATAGAAAAACAGATAGAAAAAAGGAACTGGGTTGCACTTCTTCCTAATTTTCGTGGTCCTAATTGTTTAGAAAATCCTGATTGTAAGAAGGCATGTGGTTCTGAATATGCACAAAGGGATATTGTAGATGCGATTAATTATGTTTTTTCCTGTTATAAAATAGATAAACAGAGAGTTTATTTAATTGGTGGGTCTGGTGGCGGATATATGAGTTTAATGATGGTTGCTAAATATCCAAATATGTGGTCAGCAGTTAGTACATGGGCATCCATTAGTGATTTAAAAAAATGGTGGGAAGAAAATAAAAATTATAGTATACATATTGAAGCATGCTTAGGTGGTCCACCGGGTAAAAGTTCCGAAATTGATAAAGAATATTATGAAAGGTCTCCAATTAATTTTATTACATCTGCAAAGAATGTTTGGCTTGATATTCACCATGGGATAAATGATATGGTAGTTCCATATCATCACAGTGAAGATGTTTATAAAAAACTTATAGATGCAGGCAGTAAAAAGGCAAGGTTTACATTATTTAAAGGAGGACATACTATTAATTATTTTCAGGCATGTCAGTGGGTTAGTAAAAAAAGCAATGAAATTGTTGTTACAACTTGAAACATAAATAATTTTTAAAAATTCCATGAAGATTAGAATTGTTAATAAAAATAAGCAGTAAAATATGAGAGAATGTATGATGAGTTTAAGTCCTAAATTCCCATATATACTTGTTCAATTGAGTATGTTGAAAAGAAGCAAGTATTAATGACATAAAGCAGGTTTTCAAACGTTTGTTTTGTAGTTTGCCACAAAACACATCAGATTATTTATGTTATAGACAATTACCTTTTTACTCGTGATTTGCCTGCCCATATATCCCATATTTCTTCATCTCCTCTATTGTCCTATCTAAACTGCTTACATCTACTATATTCCAGGGTAAATACTGAAAAATAATGGCAACCCTTTCCCTTTGGCCACTACAAATAAAAATTTTATCTCTTCCTCTATCTTATCTATATATCCCCACTCGTTTATATCCATATTTATCTGATTAGGTAGTCCTGTTGTATCTATTATTATCCCTTCTTTGGTAATGTCTATTTTTTCCTGTAAAAACAAGAAGCAACCATCTATAAAATTTTCAACTACTAAAATTGTAAAACATATCCACAATCTCGCCCGTTGGGTCTTTACGCCCGAGGGTATCCTGCGGCTTTTTAAAAATATAAAATTTTTCTCTTTTTCTTCCTAAATTATATTAAAACCTGTTATATCCTTCCCCCCTTCTCCTGCTTCCTTACCTGCTACTATTTCTTCTATCTCTTGACGAACTCTCTTACTTGGTGGGAGACTTTTATTACTATTCATTGCAACCCCTTTCTTTTTTATTCATATATACAGGATGGCCTTTATCTTTGTCAAATTTATTT
>DAOOVW010000016.1 GCA_035370465.1 bacterium
CTGTTCTTACAAGGCGTATTCTTATAGCCATAATTAACTCCTTTTATATTTTTCTGCTTTTTTTTACAAGGTAAATTATACACAAAAATTAAAATACTTTCAATACCATAATTTCCTGATATTTCTAATGATTTTCCTTTTCAATTTCTTCAATTGCTTCTTCTATTACACTACATCCTTCTTTTATTGCTTCTTCTATTATAAGTGGAGGGCAAATTTTTATTGCTGATGATTGATAACCAACAGGAGAAAAAAACAAAAGCCCTTTTTCATAGCATCTTTTAACAATTTCAAATGCTTTATCAGTGTCTGGTTCTTCTGTCCCATTTTTTTAATTTTACCACTACTCAAAAACAATATTAGAATATAAGGACTTATCCGAATTTATTTAAGGGTTTAAATTAAAATATTATGAGTTTAAAGTATAACATTTTTAAAAGTTTGTCAATAATTAAATTTCTTTATATAATAACATTTTTTAGGGGAAAAGAGGTAGTGTCAAAAAATAGATGAAAAAAAAAGATGAAAAGGAAAATCCATCCCTTCCTTCCCTTGTCAAGGGAAGGAGTATTTTCCCCCTTTGACAAACCGACTAAAGTAGCAGAGGTTAGCAGGGCAGAGTTGGTGTGTCATCCCCCACTTTGAAAAAGGGGGGTTAGGGGGGATTTTCAGATAGCACAACGTGGAAAGAGGGGGATTTGAAGGGGGATTTTCGTCCTTCTCCCTGTTGGGGAGAAGGCTCGCCCGTAGGGTCCTCGCTTTTGGCTACGGATTCTAAACTACGCCCGAGGGTGGGGATGAGGGGGGATTTGATTTCTCCTTTTATAAAACCGACTAAAGTTGCTTACCTTGTTTCTCAGAGTTGGTGCTTAGCGTTTTTCAGCAAGCACAACTGCTACCGACTAAGGAAGCGGGGAGTAGCAAAGCAGAGTTGGTGTTTCATCCCCCACTTTGAAAAAGGGGGGTTAGGGGGGATTTTCAGATAGCACAACGGAGATTGAGAGGGATTTTATAAAGAGGGGTAAGGCTCGCCCGTTGGGTTCTCACTTTTGGCTACGGATCCTTCGGACTGCGCCCAGAGGGGGAGATTTCAAAAGGAGAGGGGTTAAAGAAGGAAGAGAAGCAGAAAAAAAGGGGAAGGGATATAAAGACATATAAAAACCTTAAAAGACAAAGAAAGGCATTATAAAAGCTCGTAGCCATTTTGGCAGTACCGAAAAGAATAAAAAGGGTTAAAAATGAAAAAAATGAGTTCTGTTGGATTGTTTCTTCTTCTTAATAGCGTATATTTTTTTTCATATTTCCAGAGAGTAGGGATACCAGGTACTATATTCAATGAATTACAATCCACTTTCTCTATTTCTGCTACTACCATTGTGGGTTTAGGTTCTCTTACATTTTTTGTTTATGGGTTAATGCAGATTTTTAGTGGTGTGTTATCTGACAGATTTGGTGGTTTTAAGACATTTCTTATAGGTGCTTTTCTTTTAAGTGTCAGTTCTATTTTATTTTCCTTTTCTCATTCTGTTTCTATGTTATTTACAACAAGAGCAATAGTAGGTTTCAGTGCTGGTTTTATATACATTAGTTTGATAAAAATCCTAACGACAATTTATCCAGAAAAGAAGTTCCCTTTTTATCTTGGTATAACATTAGTACTTGGTTATTCAGGAGGTATCTTTGCCACATATCCTCTTGAACGACTTGTTAGTTATTTAGGATGGAGAAATTCTTTATTCCTAATTGGGATTATCTGTTCAATTTGTACTATTATCTGTTTTTCTGTATTTAGAATATCAGGTACACCATCTACAAAAAAGCAGACATTTTCATTACCACTTCTTATGGGTGTTTTAAAAAATACCCGTTCTCTTCCTTTATTTATTTCAAGCCCTATAAATTTTGGAATTTATTTTCTTTTTCAATCCACAATTGGTAAAAAATTTCTTCAGGATTTCTGTGCTTTTTCTTCATCTGATGCTTCGTTATTTACCTTTATTATGATGATAACAAATACTGTTTTCACTTTTGTTTCAAGTTATACATCCGGACTTACTGGAAAACGTCGCTCTATTATAACATCTGCCACTTTTATTACATTAACAGCCCTTTTAATTCTTTTTTTAAACCTTTCTTTTCTGAATAAAAAAGGGTTGTTTTTAGTATCATATATTTTACTTGCAATTGGAGCAGCAGCAGGACCAGTTTATACAACAACAATGAAGGAGAGTAATGCTATAAGTATTGCTGCGACCTCTGTGGGGTTACTCAATACCATTTCCTATCTTTTTATTGGTTTTCTTGGCTGGTGTACAGGATTTATTCTTGACCATTTTAGAAATGCTTCTGTGGAAAAAGAGGGGATAATTATATATCCACCTTCTGCTTATAGGGCAATTTTTCTTTTCTGTATTATACTTGCAGTTTGTTCTTTTCTTGTCTCTTTATTGATAAAAGATAAACATACAAAAATTATGCAATAGTTCTTAATCACAATAAAATTATTTATTAGCATATTCTTATCTGTTTTTTCACAGTGAAAAATTTGAAAACATAAATAATGTATTTTCATATACTTTTTTTTACACAATTGATGAATTTTTGTAATGTGGTAAGTTTTCAGGTATAATTGTTGCATTATGGGGTCTTATAATTTTTTTCTATCTAAAAAATTTTTAAGCAGGAAAAAAGATGACCATTTTTTATGGTTTATAAACTTTTTTTCAATTGCTGGAATTGCAATTGGTGTTATTGCTCTTATTCTTGTTATTGGAGTAATGAACGGTTTTTCAAATGACCTTAAAAAAAAGATAATAGGTGCAAATCCTGTAATTACAATAGAAGGTAGACCATCTATTTATGATTACCAAAATATAATTAAAAAAATAAAAGAAAATGTTGAAGAAGTTGAAGGAATTTCCCCTTTTATTTCAACTCAGGTAATTTATAAGTCAGACAATTATATGCTTGGAGGTATTTTAAAAGGGATTGAAAGTGATACAGAGAAAGATGTTACAAATTTAGAAAAGTTTATTGTTAAAGGGAAATATAGTGATATTGAAAATGGAATAATTTTAGGGAAAGAATTAGCAAAGGAATTAGAAGTTGTGCCTGGTGATAATGTCTGGATTATTGTAGGACTTATTCCTAAACAAATGTGTTTTAAGGTAGTCGGGATTTTTGACTATGGGATTTATAGTTTTGATGTTTCAACTGGCTTTGTCTCATTAAAAAATTTAATGGATTTTTTAAACATAAATTCAGTTCATGGAATTGGTATAAAAATAGATAATATTTACAATTCAAAAGAAACCGCTGAAAAAATAAAAAAAGTCATAGCAGAAGAATATTCTGTTTCTACATGGATTGAAAAAAATAAAATTTTATTTTCTGCTCTTGCCCTTGAAAAAAAAGCGATGGCAATAATTTTAAGTTTAATTATAATTGTTGCTTCTTTTAATATTGCTTCAACATTGATGATTTCTGTGTATAAAAAGGTTAAAGATATTGGAATACTAAAAGCAATTGGGCTAACTCGTTGGGAAATAAAGAAAATATTTTTTTATCAGGGATTGATATTGGGAGTTAAAGGGCTTTTTTCAGGGCTTGTTATTGGTCTTTCCCTGTCTTTTATTGTTAAAAAATATCAATTTATAAAAATTCCTGAATTTGTATATGACCTTTCTCATCTTCCAATTGAGATTTCAGTTATGGATATTTTATGGATATGTATTTTGGTTCTAGTAATTGTGAGTTTTGCAAGTATTTATCCTTCAACAAGAGCAGCAAAGTTAAATCCTGCTGAGGCAATAAGAAATGAATAAAATAAAAAGTGAAAATATAACAAAAGTTTATAGTGAAAATGTAGTTGCAATTGAAAATGTGAATATAGAAATAGAAGAAAAGGAAATAGTTGTAATTTTTGGTCCATCTGGTTCTGGTAAAACAACACTTTTAAATATTTTTGGTCTTCTTGATAAACCTACAAAAGGGAATTTATTTTTTAATGGAGAATTATTAAACAATATTGGGGAAAGACAAGCAGCAGAAATAAGAAATAAAAAATTTGGATTTATTTTTCAGTTTTTTTATCTATTACCAGAACTTACAGTTGTTGAAAATGTAATGTTGCCTTTATGGATAAAAGAAAAAAACAAAGGGGTAAAAAAATATTATAAAAAGGCAGAGGAATTACTTGAAAAATTTGGTTTATTGAAAAGGAGGGATTTTTATCCAACACAACTTTCAGGAGGAGAAAATCAAAGAGTTGCAATATGCAGAAGTTTAATATGCCAGCCAGAAGTTATATTTGCAGATGAACCAACTGGAAGTATTGATAAGTTTTCAGCAGAAATTTTTTTCAATTTCATTATAAATTTAAATAAAGAAAAATATACAACTTTTGTTATTGCAACACATAATGAGAACTTTTTACAAATTGCTTCAAAAGTTGTATATTTAAAAGAAGGTAAAATAGAAAAAATCGAAAAAAGGAGTAGATAAAATGGGACTTACGATATATTTAAATGGGAAATTTGTCTCAGAAGAAGAAGCAAAAGTTTCTGTTTTTGACCATGGACTTCTTTATGGAGATGGTGTTTTTGAAGGTATAAGAAGTTATAATGGTAAAATTTTTAAGCTTGATGAGCATCTTAAACGACTTTATAATTCAGCAAAAGCAATATTACTGGAAATTCCTCTTGAATTTTCAGAACTTAAAGAAGCAACAATCCAAACTGTGAGAACAAATAAATTAAAAGATAGTTATATAAGAATAGTTGTTACAAGAGGAGTTGGGGACCTTGGACTTGACCCGAATAAATGTAAAATCCCTACTCTTTTTATAATTGCAAGCAAAATTCAGTTATATCCAGAAGTTGTTTATGAAAAAGGAATTGATGTAGTTGCAGTTGCAACAAGAAGAAATGCCAATGAATCAATAAATCCAGCAATAAAGTCGCTGAATTACTTAAATAATATATTGGCAAAAATTGAAGCAAATAATGCAGGAGCAACAGAAGGAATTATTTTAAATCAGGATGGATTTGTTTCAGAAGGCACTGGTGAAAACATATTTATTGTTAAAGGAGATACTCTTTCTACGCCACCCGTATCAGTTGGAACATTAGAAGGTATAACAAGAGATATTGTTATGGAATTGGGTAAAAATATTGGTTTAAAAGTTAAAGAAGATAACATTACAAGATATGATATTTATACATGTGAAGAAATGTTTTTAACTGGAACTGCTGCTGAGATTGTTCCTGTTGTTAAAGTTGATGGCAGAATTATTGGCTCTGCTAAACCAGGAAAAATAACAAAAAAAATAAGAGATGAATTTATAAATTTAACTCAAGTTGAAGGTGTGCCTGTTTATGAATAGTAAAAAAGATGTCTTTGTAGTTTATTTAAATAATAAAAGAATAACAAAAAAGAAATATAATAAGGATAAAATTTGTCCTTTTTGTGGTTATCATTATTCTGATTTTAAAAAAATTGGGTTTTTAGGATGTCCAGAATGCTATAATGCCTTTTATCCTGAAATAATTAAATTTCTTAAAAAAATTCATAGAAGTATTGAGTATAAAGGTAAAATTCCTGAAAAGTATGAAGATAGAAAATGTTAATTTGCTTTCATCAAATATTATTGAAGAAAAAACAAGATGGGTTTTTGAAAAAATTTCTTTTAATAATGTTATTACTTCACGAGTAAGAATGGCAAGAAATTTAAATAATTATCCATTTCCTCATAATATGACTTTTTCAGAAGCAAAAGAAGTAGAAAATGTTGTTTTGAAGAAAATTCTCAGTTATCCTTATGATGAAATTTTTTTAATAAGGACTGACCAGATAGATAAAAAAGAAAAACAAATACTTATTGAAAGAAGAATAATAAGTAATGATTTGATAGAAAATTCTGTCCCTTCATCTGTTGCGATTTTACCGAACGAAAGAGTTTCTATTATGGTTAATGAAGAAGACCATTTAAGAATTCAGAGTATTCAACCGGGTCTTAATTTGAAAGAAGGACTTAAAAAAGTTAATAAAATAGATAATTTCCTTCAACAGGAAATTGAATATGCATTTTCTCAAAAAATTGGTTATCTCACTGCCTGTCCTACAAATATTGGTACAGGAATAAGAGGTTCAGTTCTTATACATTTACCTGCATTATCAATTTTAAAAATTACTTCCGAGATTTTTTCAGCAATAGAAAATATAGGTATAATGGTAAGGGGTTTTTATGGAGAAGGTTCAAAGCCATTGGGTAATATTTTCCAAATTACGACAAAAGAAACATCAGGAAAAAGAGGAAAACAAATTATAGAAGAATTAGAAGTTATCGTTAATATAATTTTACAGGAAGAAGAAAAAGCAGTTGAAAGATTGAGAAAAATGAAAAGAATAAGAGAAAAAATAAATAAAAAAATTAGAGAAATTGATAAATATAAAAGTATAAATAAAGAAAAATTCCTTTATTTTTTTTCTCTTATGTATTTAGGGAAAAAACTTGATATTCTTAATATAGACGATGAAATTTTTCATAACTTATTTATATGGATTTTAAATTCTTCTTTAAAATTTACTGAGAAAAAAATTTCCATTTCAAAAAATGTGTTAAAAGAGGTAAAATTATAAAAAGAAAAGAAGGAGGATTTAAAAAATGTTTGAAAGATTTACAAGAAGGGTAAGAACAATAATTGACTTAGCAAGGAAAAAAGCAGTAAATTATGGAAATAACGAAATAGAACCAGAGCATATTTTTTTAGCAATGATTGAAGAAGGGCAGGGAGTTGGAATTTCAATACTTCACCATTTTGGAGTAGACCTTAATAAAGTAAAAAATGAAATAGAAAGATATATGAAAATCGGGATTGTCAGTTATGTTAGAGAACTCCCTTTAAGTCAACAGTCAAAAAAAGTTTTAGAACTATCTTTTAGAGAAGCACAATTTTTAGGACATAATTATATAGGGACTGAACATCTGCTTTTGGGATTAGTGGCAGACACAGAAACAATTCCCTCAAAAATTTTAAGAAGAGATGGTATAAGTTTAGACCGCCTCAGACGAACATTTGAACAAATGCTTACTGATGGTGGACAACTTGCAGCAGAGAATAGTTTTGGAGAAAACAGATATAGACAACAATATTCAACAGGTAGAAAAAGTAAAACACCTGCATTGGATACATTTGGGAAGGATTTAACAAAGGAGGTATTGGAAGGGAAATTAGACCCGGTTATAGGAAGAGAAAAAGAAATTTTAAGAGTAATTCAGATTCTTTGTAGAAGGAAGAAAAATAATCCAGTATTACTTGGAGACCCTGGAGTTGGTAAGACCGCTATTGTTGAAGGACTGTCTCATATGATTGCCTCAGGGAAAGCCCCTGACATTTTAAAAGATAAAAGAATAATTATGCTGGACTTACCCTCAATGGTTGCAGGGACAAAATATAGAGGAGAATTTGAACAAAGAGTAAAAACAGTTCTTGATGAAATTAAGAATTCAAATAATATAATAATTTTTATAGATGAACTTCATACACTTGTTGGAGCAGGTGGTGCTGAAGGGGCAATTGACGCATCAAATATTTTAAAACCCCCTCTTTCAAGGGGTGAAATACAATGTATTGGAGCAACAACTCTTGATGAATACAGGAAATATATTGAAAAAGATGGAGCGCTTGAAAGGAGATTTCAACCAGTTTTTGTAAGCCCCCCAACAGTGAGTGAAACAATAGATATACTTAATGGGTTAAAAGGAAAATATGAAGCACATCATAATCTTAAAATTACTGATGAAACAATTGAAACAGCAGTTAAATTAAGTGAGAAATATATAAATGGAAGAAATTTACCTGATAAAGCAATAGACCTTCTTGATGAAGCAATGAGTCAGTTAAGAGTTAAACTTTTTAATCCACCAGAAGAAATAGAAAAATTAGAAAAAGAAATAACCGAGGTAACAAAAAAGAAAGAAGAGGCAATAAACAAACAGAATTATGAAAAAGCAGCAATCATAAGAGATAATGAAAGAGAATTAAAAAATAAACTTGACTATTTAAAAGAAAACTGGCAAAAATTAATTCCTGAAGAAAAGAGAATAGTTACTCCAGAGTCCATAGCAGATGTTGTTTCTCAATGGACAGGAATACCTGTTTATAAATTACGCAAAGAAGAGAAAGATAAACTTCTTGAAATAGAAAGTGCTATCCATAAAAAAGTTATAGGGCAGCAAGAAGCAATATCTGCTATAAGCAGGGCGATAAGAAGGTCAAGAGCAGGGCTCAAGGATTCAAGAAAACCAATAGGCAGTTTCCTCTTTTTAGGACCAACAGGTGTTGGTAAAACACTTCTTGCAAGAGTACTTGCAGAATTTCTTTTTGGGGATGAACAGGCACTTATTCAAATTGATATGAGCGAATATATGGAAAAATTTTCAGTAAGCCGACTTATTGGTGCTCCTCCTGGATATGTTGGATATGAGGAAGGAGGACAATTAACAGAAAAAGTAAGAAGAAGACCTTATAGTGTAATTCTGTTGGATGAAATTGAAAAAGCACATCCTGATGTTTTTAATCTGTTTTTACAGGTTTTAGAAGATGGTCGTCTTACTGATAGTTTTGGCAGAAGCGTTGATTTTAAAAATACTATTTTAATTATGACATCAAATATAGGGACAAATGTTTTTAAAAACAAAGCAATTATTGGTTTTGGTGAACAGGAAGATGAAATTTCATTTTCATCTCTTAAAGAACAGATTATGGAGAGAGTTAAAAAGACATTTAGACCTGAATTTTTAAATCGGCTTGATGAAATAGTAATTTTCCATCCATTAGAAAAAGAGCATCTTTACTCAATTCTTGAAATTGAACTAAAAGAAGTTGAAGAAAGATTAAAAGAAAATAATATTTCAATTGTGTTAACAGATGAGGCAAAAAATTTTCTTATTGAGAAAGGAACAAATCCTGAATTTGGAGCAAGACCCCTAAGAAGAACAATATCAAGATATTTAGAGGACCCATTATCTGAAGAAATTCTAAAAGATAAATTTCCACCAGATTTAGTTGTAATAGTGTACAGAAAAGGGGAACAACTTTCTTTCCGCTTACAAAAAAAAGGAGAAAAATTTGAGGAAAATCATAATTCCGCTTCTGTTATTCCTACTTAGTTTTTCTGTTTATTCTTTTTCTCAATCATATATTAGAGAAATAAAGTTATCTGGAAATAAAAATGTCAGTGAGGAAAAGATATTTTCTTTAATAAAAACAAAAATAGGTTCTGAATTTAGTGAAGAGGGTATAAGAAACGATATAAAAGTAATATCTCAAACAGGATATTTTAAAAATGTAGGTTATGAATATGAGCAAAAAGAAGATGGTGTATATCTAAAAATTTTATTAGAAGAAAATCCTTCTATTAGAGAAATATATTTTTCAGGGAATAGGGTTTTTAAGAAGAAAAAACTTCTTGAATTTTTAGGAATAAACAAAGGAGATGTTTTTAATGAAGTTAAATTAAAAGAAGGAATTGAGCAGATAAGACAAAATTATATAAAAAAGGGTGTTAATTTAGCTGAAATAAGTTATGAAATAAAACAAGTAGATGAAAAAGTTGATATACATATAAAAATTGATGAAAAAGGTGGAAGGAACTGTATTGGTGAAATTGTTTTTAAAGGGAATAAAAGTTTCTCAAATAAAGAACTCTCAAAATGCATAAAACATAAAAGAAGAAAGATGCCAATTTTCAGGGGAACATTTAAACAAGATGTTCTTGAGAAAGATATTGAAAGTATAAAAAAGTTTTATAAGAAGAATGGATTTTTAGATGTCCAAATTGAAGGGAAAATTATTCCAGTCAGACACTCTCTTATTAAAATTGAATTTGATATTAAAGAGGGAGAAAAATATTTTTTAGGAGATATTGATTTTCAGGGCAATTTGATTTTTGATAAAAACAAATTATTTTCTGCCCTAACTTTAAAAAATAAAGGAGAGGTATTTAATGAAGAAAAGGCACAGGAAAATATAAGAAATATCTTAGATATTTATTATAATAAGGGATATATAAAAGCAAGTGTTACACCAATACCTACAATACAGGATAAATATATAAATATTACTTATTATATAGAACCAGAAAATGTTTATCACGCAGAAGAAATAAAAGTAAAAGGGAATACAAAAACAAAAGATAAAGTTATAAGAAGAGAAGTAGAAATTTACCCGGGAGATATTATAACTGCTAAAAAAATAAAGGAAAGTTGGGAAAACCTTAGAGCCCTCAATTATTTTGATGAGATAAACATATTTCCTGAGTTTACTGAAAAAGAAAGTGCAAATGTTGTTGTTGATGTAAAAGAAAGAGAAAGAACAGGGATATTTATGCTTGGTGGTGGATATAGTAGTGTAGATAATGTTGTTGGTGTAATAAGTATCCAGCAGAATAATTTTGATATTACAAATCCACCTCATTTTATTGGTGGAGGTCAAAGGATTTCTTTAACAACAGAAATAGGAACAGAAGCAGAGAATTTTACATTAAGTTTTACAGAACCATATTTTCTTGACAAACCAATATGGTTCGGACCTGATATTTATAGATTAACTCATGAATGGGATGATTATACAATTGAAAGAACAGGAGGAGATTTAAGAATTGGAAGAAGATGGGAAAAATTTTCTTTTGGAGCTAAATTTTTATCAGAAAAAAACGATTTATCAGATGTAGATATCCCATCAATTAGATATCAAGAGGGTGATTTAACTAAAAATAGTATTAATTTTTCTTTTGTTTATAATAATTTTGATAGCAAGTCATCCCCAACAATTGGAGATAAACTTGATTTAGAAGTTGAATATGCAGGTGGAATTTTAAACGGGGATATTGATTTCATAAAACCAACAATAGAAAATAATTATTATCATCCATTAGGGAGATGGACTTTTCATAGTAGAACATATGCTGGATGGCTCAGTGAAGATATAGAGGATATTCCAATTTATGAAAGGTTTTTTGGTGGTGGTATAGGAACAGTTAGAGGATATGATGAAAGGACTTTATCACCAAAAGATGCACAGGGATATTATGTGGGTGGAAAAACATTATTTGCACAAAATTTAGAAATGATATATCCTTTATACAAAGATATGTTGAAAGGCGTATTGTTTTTTGATATAGGTAATGTTTCAAATAAATGGGATTTTTCTGAATTGAAAAAAGGAGTTGGTGCTGGTATAAAAGTAATTATCCCATTTTTTAATGCTCCAATAGAAGTTTATTATGGATATGCGTTAGATGAAGAACCTGGAGAGGATAAAGGGCAACTTCATATTGGAATGAGTTTTG
Source organism: bacterium (assembly GCA_035370465.1). Taxonomy (NCBI): domain Bacteria; species bacterium. Next base: position 11,353 of record DAOOVW010000016.1, read on the forward strand.
GTTTTTAGGTAGTGTCAAAAACTTAGATGAAAAATAGATGAAATCGCCCCTCACCCCTTCCCCTCGGGCGTAGTTTAGAATCCGTAGCCAAAAGCGAGGACCCTACGGGCGAGCCTCTCCCCATAGGGGAGAGGGCGAGAGTGAGGGGGAAAATGAACAGATAACAAAAATTTTGGTAGAACCGTAAAACAAGAAAAGGAGAAAAGAATGAAAAAGAAAATTTTGTTTGGTGTAGTTTGTAGTATTTTTTTGTTTTCTATTGTTTCATTTGCAGATATTAAAATTGGATATGTTGATATGCAGAAAATATTTACCAATTATAAAAAAGCAATTGAGAGTGAGGAGACATTTAATAAGGAAGTAGAGACAGAGCAGAAGAAAATAAATGACCTACAGGAAGAAATTAAGAAAATGCAGGCGGAATATGATGCAAAGAAAGATATTTTAAAACCAGATGAAAAAACAAAAAAAGAAGAAGAATTAAAAACAAAAATGGAGGAATTCACAAAGCAGTGGAGTGATGTTAACAAAAAACTTACTGACAGGAACAATGAACTTATTAATCAGAGGTTAGAGGAAATAAAAAAGGTAATAAGTGATTATGGAAAGAAAAATGGATACAGTATAATTATGAATAACATAAACAATCAGATAATTCTTTATGGAGATGAAAAAGGTGATTTAACTGATAAGATAATTGAAGTTTTAAATTCTCAAAAATGAGGAAAAATGAATATGCGAGTAAAAGAAATAGCAGAAATTGTAGGAGGAAAAGTTATAGGTGATGAAAATATTGTTATTACAGGTATTTCAGGCATAAAAGAAGCAGAACCAGGTGATATTACTTTTGTTGCAACTAATAAATATAAAAACTTGCTTAAAACAACAAAGGCATCTGCTGTTCTGGTTTCTCCTGAAATTAACAATACTGTTTCAACAACTTTAATACAGGTAGAAAATCCATCTTTATCTTTTGCAAAAATTATGGAACTTGTTGGAGATGAACCAGTGAAATTTACAGCAGGTATTCATCCCACTGCAATAATTGGAGAAAATGTTAAATTAGGTAGAAATGTTTCTATTCAACCATTTGCTGTGATTGAAGATAATGCAGAAATTGGAGATAATACAGTTATTGGTGCTGCTGTTTATATTGGACATTACACAAAAATAGGGAAGGATGGCTTAATTTATCCCCATGTTATTATAAGAGAAAGGGTAAAAATTGGTGATAGAGTAATTCTTCATCCTGGGACAGTTATTGGTGGAGACGGATTTGGTTTTGCAACTGTTAGAGGAATTCACCATAAAATACCACAGATTGGTACTGTAGAAATTGGGGATGATGTAGAAATTGGTTCAAATGTTACCATAGATAGGGCAAGATTTGATAAAACATACATTGGTAATGGTGTAAAAATTGATAATTTAGTTCAAATTGCTCACAATGTTAAGATAGGAGATAATACAATTGTTGTTGCTCAGGTAGGAATATCAGGAAGCACAGAAATTGGGAAAAATGTCATAATAGCAGGACAGGCAGGTATTATAGGCCACATTACAGTTGGAGATAATGCCATTATTGGTGGAAAAGCAGGAGTGACAAAAGATGTACCGCCTAATACCCATGTTACTGGTTTTCCAGCAAGAGACAAATGGGAAGATATGAGATTCCAGGTTTTTGTAAGAAAGCAACCAGAATTAAACGAAAGAATAAAAAAAATTGAAGAAAAAATAGAAAATTTAAAGAAAATTTTAGAGCATCTTTATGGAGAAGAAATATCAAAAAACGATTGAAAAAGATACCTTTTTAGAAGGAATAGGACTTCATACAGGAGAAAAAGCAAGAGTTATTTTTAAGCCCGCTTCTGTATCATCTGGTATATTTTTTTTAAGAAAAGATATTGAAAATACAGAACCAATCAGAGCAGATATAACAAACTTACTTGATACTTTAAAATATCCAAGAAGAACATCTATAGGAAATGAGGAAATACAGATTCATACAATTGAACATCTTCTTTCTGCTCTTTATGCTCTTGAAATTGACAATGTTTTCATTGAAATTTATGGTCCTGAATGTCCAGGTCTTGATGGTAGTTCAAAACCATTTGTTGATACAATAAAAAAAGCAGGTGTAAAAACACAGGATGAACTGAAAGATATCTATAAAATTAAAGACCCAATTTATATTTCAAATAATGGTTCTCATATAATTGCTCTTCCTTCGGAAAAACTTAAAATTTCATATACTCTCAGTTATCCATCTACTTGTTTAAAATCACAATTTGCTTCTTATGAAATAAATCCTGAAATTTATGAAAAAGAGATTTCTCCTGCAAGAACTTTTTGTCTTGAAGAAGAAGTAGAAAATTTAAGAGAAATAGGACTTGGAAAAGGGTCTAACTATGAAAATACTCTTGTTATTTCAGAAACAGGACCAATAAATAATAAATTTAGATTTGAAGATGAACCAGTTAGACACAAAATAGATGACCTTATAGGCGATATTGCTTTATTGGGTTATCCAATACAGGCACATATTATAGGAATAAGAAGTGGACATTTACTTAATACAAAACTTGTCCGAAAAATTAAAGAAGTTGTTAAAAAAGAAAAAGCAAGTGCTGTGGTTTCTCCCTCAATTTCTGGTTCTGTTACAGGAGAGGAATTAAACATAGAAGATATAGAAAAAATTATTCCACATCGTTTTCCATTTCTTCTTATTGATAAAATATTAAAAATTGAAGAAAATAAAGCAATAGGAATAAAAAATGTATCTATAAATGAATGGTTTTTTCAAGGACATTTCCCAGGAAAGCCAGTAATGCCAGGTGTTTTAATTGTAGAAGCAATGGCACAGGTAGGCGGAGTTTTAATGTTGAATAAGGAAGAAAATAGAGGTAAATTAGCATATTTTATGAGTATAGATAAAGTAAAATTTAGAAGAGCAATAAAACCAGGAGACCAACTACTTATAGAAGTTGAAATTGCAAAATTAAGAAGTAAAGTAGGGCAAATACAGGGAAGAGCATATATTAATGGGAAAATAGCAGCAGAAGCACTTCTAATGTTTACTGTTGTAGATGCCTGATATAAGATGAAAAAGATACAGTTGACTGCATTGACTAAGAAGTAGCAAGTAGAAAGTAGTAAGATAAAAAAAGATACAAATAAAAAGCGAAATCCCCTTTTATATCCCCCTTTATTAAAGGGGGAATTACTCCTTCCTTTTATAAAGGAAGGATGGGATGGATTTTACTTAACACTTTCTGCCATAGTATATCAAAACTTTCACTGGGGATTAAAATTTTTCTTCTTACTCTCTGCTTACTACTCACTACTGTGAATAAGAATGAGGTTCAATAATAAAATGAAAAAGATACATCCAACTGCAATAATTTCTACAGAGGCAATAATTGAAGATGGGGTTGAAATAGGTCCCTATTCAGTTATAGAAGGGAATGTAAAAATAGGGGAAAGATGTATAATAGGACCACATGTTCAAATATCTGGTTGGACAGAAATTGGGAAGAACTGTAAAATTTTTAAAGGAGCAGTTATTGGAAGCATTCCCCAGGACTTAAAATATAAAGGAGAAAAGACATTTCTTAAAATCGGTGATAATAATATAATAAGAGAATTTGTGACAATAAATCCAGGCACTTCAAAAGGTGAGTGGACAATTATTGGAAATAATAATCTCCTGATGGCGTATTCTCATATAGCACATAATTGTGTTCTTGGTAATAACATTATAATATCCAATGTAGGAACATTAGCAGGACATGTAAAAGTTGATGATTATGCAATTATCGGAGGAATGGTTGGAGTTCACCAGTTTTGTAAAATAGGCAAGCACTCAATAATTGGTGGTTGTTCCAAAGTTACAAAGGATATATTACCTTTTATAATGGCTGATGGGCATCCTGCAATTCCTTGTGGTATAAACACAGTTGGATTAAAAAGAAGAAATTTTGATAAAGAAAAAATTGAATTGATTGAAAGTGCCTATAAAATAATTTTCCGTTCTGGATTTAATATTGGAGAGGCAGTTTTAAAACTTGAAGGAATAAATAAATGTGAAGAAATAAAAGAAATTATTGAATTCATAAAAGCATCAGAAAGAGGCATAGCAAAGTGAAAGAGAAAATTGCTATATTTTTGAGTGATGATGAGTTTTCTAAATATTCTTTCAAAAAATTAAAAAAAAATTTTATTCCTATCCCATTTTCATTTAAAAAATTAAAATTCACAAAAACAAATATCCTATCTCCTTATAACCTTTCTGAAATATTTGACTTTTTAAAAAAAGCGAAAATTAAAAAAATAATTTTAGTTGGTAAAATTCCTGCAACTATTCTATTTGATAAAAAATTTGATTTTCTTGGCAGACAATTATTAACTTCAACATCTAACTGGACAGGAGAAGAAGTATTAAAAAAGGGGATTTCCCTTTTAAAAAATTATGGAATTGAAACAATATCATTAAAAGAATTTTTTAAAGATGAAATTGCAGAAAGAAAAATTTATTGTGGAAATTTAGAAGAGAATGAGAAAAAGGACATAAAAACAGGTATTTCTTTTCTTTTAGATATAGAAAAATATAGATGTGGGCAAAGTATTGTTATAAAAAATGGTATGCTCATATGTCTTGAAGGAATTGAAGGAACTGATGAAATGATAAAAAGAGCAGGAAGGTATTGTTCTGATTTTGTTTTTGTTAAAATTGCCGGGAAGCAAAAAGATGAAAGATTTGACCTACCAGTAATTGGTCCAGATACAGTGAAATTAATTGCAAAAACAAAAGGAAAAGTTATTGCAGTTGAAAGTGGCAAAACAATAATTTTTGACAAAGAAAAAACAATAAATTATTGTAAGAAATTCAATATAACTCTGGTTGGTATATAATATGTCCGACCTCCTTCTGGAGGTCGGACATTCTTTGCCTTTATACCCAACCCCTTGATTTCATTGCTTCTACCACTTTTTTTACAGCAACCATATAAGCAGAAGTTCTTAAACAGATATTATTTTTTATTGCCATACTCATAACATTTTTAAAAGCAGTTGTAATCTGTCTATCTAAATTCTGATAAACTTTTTTTAGTGGCCAATAATATCCACATATGTTTTGAACCCATTCAAAATAGGAAACAATAACTCCTCCGCTATTACACAAAATATCTGGAATTATAGTAACCCCTCTTTCAAAAAGAATTTCATCCGCAGAAGGATTTGTAGGACCATTTGCAAGTTCTGCTATTACTTTACATTTGATATTATTAGCGTTTTTTTCTGTTATTATTCCTTCTAATGAAGACGGGCATAAAATATCAACTTTCAATTCCAATAGCTCTTCATTTGTAATATTTTCTGCATCAGGAAAATCCATTAAAGAATTGTTCTTATATTTATATTCTAATACACCTTTTGGGTCCAAACCATCTTTGTTATAAATTCCTCCTCTTGAATCGCTCACAGCAACAATTTTAGAACCAAAAATTTCTTTCATTAGAATAGCCATGTGAGAACCAGCATTTCCATATCCACTGATAGCAACAGTTGTATTGGATAAGTCCATATTTAAATACTTTGATGCTTCTCTTACACAATAAATTGCTCCTCTTGCAGTTGCATCTTCTCTACCTTGTGAACCACCAATACATATTGGTTTCCCGGTAATGACACCAGGTGAATTAACCCCTTTAATTTTTGAGAATTCATCCATCATCCATCCCATAATTTTGGAATTTGTGTAGACATCAGGAGCAGGAATATCTTTTTCAGGTCCTATCTCATCAGATAATAAGTCAATATATCCTCTACTTAATTTTTCTAATTCCCTATCTGACATATTTCTTGGTTCACATATAACTCCACCTTTACCTCCCCCAAATGGAAGATTGGCAACTGCACATTTCCATGTCATCCAGCAAGACAGTGCTTTTATAGTATCAATTGTCTCATTTGGATGAAACCTTATTCCTCCTTTAAATGGACCTAATGCATTATTGTATTGGACTCTAAAACCTTTAAAGATATTTATATTTCCATTATCCATTTTTACTGGAATTGAAATATGAATTTCTTTCATCGGCACTCTCAAAATACTTTGTATATTGGTATCTAAATTTAATTTTTCAAATGACTTATCTAATTGTTTTTGAGCCATTTGAAAAAGGTTTATTTTCCCTTCCATAATATCCTCCTTATTTTAAAAATAAAAATAATTTTTTGTCCTTCATCATTGAAAGGAAAATAAAAAGAACTTCTTTGTTAGGTAGGCACATCCTTGTGCTTTTAAAATTATACTTTAAATATATATTTCTGTCAACCACTTTACCGGAACCAGGTTCCCGGAACCAGGTTCCTGGAAGAGGGATTAAAAGAGATCATCAGGTGTTTTTTTATCAACTCCTAAATGTTTATATGCTTGGTATGTTGCAACTCGTCCCTGTTGTGTTTTTTTAATAAATCCCTTTCGGACAAGAAAACTTTCATAGACCTCTTCAATTGTTGATGGCTCTTCTCCAACAGCAATTGATATACTTTTTATTCCAACAGGACCACCATTAAATTTTGTTATTATAACTTCAAGAATTTTTTTATCCATTTCATCAAGTCCTTCTTCATCAACATCCATCTGGTTTAATGAATAAACTGCAATTTCTTTATCAATTATTCCTTTTCCTTTAACCTGTGCAAAATCCCTTACTCTTCTTAAAAGACGATTTGCAACTCTTGGTGTTCCTCTTGACCTTTTTGCTATTTCTTTAGTTCCTTCATCTGTTATTTCAATATTTAAAATTTTTGCTGACCTTTTTATAATTTTTTCTATTTCTGAATTTGCATAATAATCAAGACGATGCAATATCCCAAATCTGTTTCTTAAAGGAGAAGTTATAAGTCCCATTCTTGTTGTTGCTCCAATAAATGTAAATGGTTTTATAGGGATTTTTACTGATTTTGCTTTTGGACCTTCACCAATCATTATATCTATAACAAAGTCCTCCATTGCACTATAAAGATATTCTTCAACATTTCTTGAAAGGCGATGTATTTCATCAACAAAAAAAACATCTGAAAATTCTAAATTTGTTAGAATTCCTGCAAGGTCTCCTGCTTTTTCAAGTACAGGTCCTGATGTACTTTTTATATTAACACCCATTTCATTTGCTATTATATAAGCAAGTGTTGTTTTCCCAATTCCAGGAGGCCCATAAAAAAGAACATGGTCTAAAACCTCTTTTCTTTCTTTTGCAGCAGAAATAAAGACTTTTAAATTTTCTTTTATCTTATCCTGTCCTATAAATTCATCAAGAGTTAATGGTCTTAACTTCTGCTCAAATTGTTTATCTTCATTTCCTGCCATTGGAGATGTAATTTCTTTTTCCATCTTATAGTTTTTTTAATGTCTCTCTTATAACTTCCTCTAATGTTAAACTCTTGTTATTAAATTGAGATAATATTTTTTTAACTGATGAAATTGCTTCTGCTCTTTTATATCCTAAAACAGTTAAAGCATCAACTGCATTTGAGAAAAGTTCTCTATCGGTTTTTATACTTTCTACTGATGGAACAAGTTCAATTTTCTCAATTTTTTGTTTCAATTCAACTATCAATCTTTCTCCTGTTTTTTTACCAACTCCTGGGATTTTTGTAAAAAAAGAGGGGTCCTCATTTGATATTGCATTGTATATTTCTTCAACTGATGAGCCAGATAAAATTCTTAAAGCAACTTTTGGTCCTATATTTGGCACTCCAATTAAAAGAAGAAAAAATTCCCTTTCATGATCTGTAGAAAATCCATATAAATTTATATCTTCATCAGCAATTTTCAAAACAGTATAAAGTTTAACATCGTCTCCTGGATTTCCTATATTTTCAGATGTTTGAAGAGATACATTTACAACATATCCTATTCCATCTTTTTCAACAACAACTTTAATTGGATTTTTTTCAACTATCTTTCCATTTATATAATAAATCATTTTCTTCTTTTAAATAAAAGGATGAAATTGCAACTGCAACTGCATCACTCTCATCAACATTTTTAAAATTTTTATATCCAGTTATTGTTTCAACCATAAATTTAACCTGCCCTTTATCAGCGGAACCAATTCCTGTTAAACATTTTTTCACTTCTCTTGGAGGTATTGTCTCAAAATCAATATTATGTCTCATTGCAATTGCCTCAATTATTCCAATTACCTGTCCAATTTTTAAAGCAATTTGAACATTTTTTGCTATGTATATTTCCTCAATTGCAACAAAATCCATATTTGCATTTTCTAAAATTTTTTCAACTTCCTTTGCTATATGTGAAAATTTATCTTTATATTTCAAATTTTTTGGTGGGACTATAAAGCCAGTTGAAATAACAGAAAAACAATTCCCTTTTTTTTCTACAATTCCATAGCCAACTTTCCATATACCCGGGTCAATTCCTAATGTTCTCAATTTTATTTTGAAATTCCTTCAAGGATTTCATCTGGCATATCAAAATTCGCATAAACATTCTGGACATCTTCATTATCTTCAAGTTCATCTAATAGTCGCAATAATTGTTCTGCAGTTTTTCCTTCAACTTTAACAGTATTTTTTGGAATTAGTGTAAAACTTGAACTCTCAATTTCAATATTATTTTCTTCAAGTGCCTTTTTTACCTTTTCAAAATTTTCAGGACTTGTTGTTATTTCGTATACATCTTTTTCTGCCGACATATCCTCAGCGCCACTTTCCAACACAATCTCAAGTAATTTATCTTCTGAACATTTGTCCTTTTTCACAGTAATAAATCCCTTTCTCTCAAATATCCATGCAACACTTCCCTGTCCTCCTAAATTCCCATTATGTCTTGTGAATAAAGACCTTATTTCAGAAGCAGTCCTATTTTTGTTATCAGTAACTGCTTCCATATAAATTGCCACTCCTCCTGGACCATAACCCTCATAATAAACTGTCTCATAATTCATCCCTCCTTCTTCACCAGTCCCTTTTTTTATTGCCCTTTGAATATTATCATTTGGCATGTTATATTCTTTTGCTTTTTCAATTGCAAGCCGCAATCGGGCATTTGATTCAGGATTTGGCCCTCCTGCTTTTGCTGCTACCATTATTTCTTTTATCAATTTAGTAAAAATTTTCCCTCTCTTCTGGTCAGTTGCCATTTTCTTATGCTTTATACTATGCCATTTAGAATGTCCACTCATTTGCCCTCCCCTTTTAGTTTTTCCCAGAAATCTTTTGCAGATATATTTTCAATTAATTTTCTAAATTCTTCTGCTTCTTTTTTATCAATTGGTTTATTAAATTTATTTGAACTAACAAAATCCTGTCCTTCATAATATTTTATAATTTCTGCCTTTTCAAGTAAATTCTCATCAGCATAAATATCAGCACCAAATCTCAAAGCAAGTGCTATCCCATCACTTGGTCTGCAATCAATTGTTTCTGTTTTTCCATTATACTCAATTATTAAATTGGCAAAATAAATATTTTCTTTTATTGAATATATTTCTACTTTTGTAATTTTCCCTCCAAGTATTTCAATGATATTTTTTATAAGGTCGTGTGTTAAGGGTCTCGGAAAAGAACTTTTTTCAAGGACCATAAGAATTGCCTGTGCTTCAAAAATTCCTATTACAATTGGCAAAATTTCATCTTTCTTACTTTTTAAAATCACAATAGGTGAATGTGTAACCAAATTCAAAACAACTCCCTCTACTTCAACTTTTACCATCATATTATTGAACTTTCTCCTTTTCTTTTTTTCTTTCTGCTATAATTTTTTCTGCAATGTAAGAAGGTACTGGTTCATAATGAGAAAAAGATATTGAATAACTCCCTTTCCCGCTTGTGATAGACCTTAATTCATTTGTATAATTTGCCATTTCAGAAAGTGGAACCTGTCCCTTTATTACCTGATTTTTCCCGATGATTGTCATATCTAATACCTTGCCTCTTTTTGCATTTATTGTTCCTATAACATCGCCAACAAATTCCTGTGGGACTCTTATTTCAACATTTACAATTGGTTCAAGTAAAATAGGGCCAGCGTCCTGTACACCTTTTTGTAGAGCCATAGAACCAGCAACCTGAAAAGCAATATCCGATGAGTCAACTGGATGATATGTTCCATCATAAAGAGTAACTCTAAAATCAACCAATGGATAACCAGCCAGAACCCCTTTTTTCATTGCCTGTCTGATACCTTTTTCAACAGAAGGAATATATTGTCTTGGAATTGCACCTCCAAAAATTTTATCAACAAACTCAAAACCACTGCCTCTTGGGAGTGGTTCAATTTTTATAAAACAATGTCCATATTGTCCTCTTCCACCTGTTTGCTTCTTAAATTTTCCTTCTGCATTAACTTCCTTTGTAATGGTCTCTTTATAGGCAATTTTGGGAATTCCTTTTTCAACTTCCACTCCAAACTTATTTTTAAATTTTTTTGTTGTAATTTCAATGTGTAAATCTCCAATACCGGTGAGTAATGTTTCTCCTGTTTCTTCATCTCTAAAAACATTTATTGTTAAATCCTCTTCAACTATTTTATTAAGAGCATTTCCCAATTTATCTTCTGTCCCTTTAATTTTTGGTGTAATTGAGTAAGAAACAGCCCCAGTTGGTATATTGGGCTTTTTAAAAACAATTGGGGATGAAGGGTCAGAAAAGGAGTCAAAAGTTTCTGTCTCCTGTAATTTGGTAACAGTAACAATTTCTCCTGGTAAAACACTTTCTACTGGTTCCTGCTTTTTTCCCATCATTCTATATAACTGCCCAATTCGTTCTTTTATATTTTTTGAAGAATTAAAAATTTGTGAATTTGATTGCAATACACCAGAAAAAACCCTTAAATAAGAAAGACGACCTGCCAATGGGTCAAAGTTTGTTTTTATAACTTTTCCGCTTAATGGAACTTCAGCTTTTCTTTCTCTTTCAATTTCTTTTTCATCAGGACCTATCCCTTTTACAGGGGGCAGTTCATCTGTTGAAGGTAAGTAATTCTGTATAAAATCAAATAATTCTTTTATACCAATTAACTTCAAAGAAGAACCAAAAAGGACAGGCATAATTTCTGCTTTTAAAATTCCCTGTTTTAAACATTTTGAAATTTCTTCCTTTTCTAATTTCCCTTCTTCTAAATATTTTTCCATTACATTATCATCAAGTTCAGCAATAGCATCCATTGTTTTCTGAAAAAGTCCTTTTATATCTTCTTCTACTTGATTTTGTAAAATATTCACTATCTCAAAATTATCTCCCTTTTTTATAGGATATGTAATTAGGGCTAACTTTTTTCCAAAAAATGACTCTATTTCTGACCAGAGAGAATTTAAGTTAATATCAGAAACATCAATTTTATTTACAAATATAAATGAAGGGATATTTTTACCTTTTATTATTTCCCATAATTTTTCAGTTCCAACATCAATACCGATATCACTTCCTATATTTATAACAGCAATATCTACCCCTTCTATACCTGAAATTTGTTCTCCTATAAAATCCATATAACCAGGAGTATCAACAATATAAAAAATATTGTCGTTTTTTTTGAAATATGCCACTGCCAAACTAATACTTATCTGCCGCTCTTTCTCTTCTGCTTCAAAATCAAGGACTGTATTTCCTTGATTGGTAGTTCCCATTCTATCAATAGCACCCGCTTGTAAAAGCAAACTTTCTCCTAATGTTGTTTTTCCTGATTTGCTTTCTCCAAAAAGTCCTATGTTGTAAATTTTTCCCATTTGTTCTCCTCTTTATAAAAGGTCATATATTTTATATAGGCAACAAGTAGAAAGAAAATTCCTTATTCTCTTTAATAGCAGGTCCTGATTATATTTTAGGAACGAGTAGTTCACAGGCTCCCGCCGGCGTAAAATTCATAAAGCGACCCTTAGACAACAATAAAAGCAAAGAAAAGACAAAAAAATTTAAAATTTTTTCTCTCTACTCATCTATTTTACTTTTTAATTAAATATATTATATCAGTTTTCATAAATAAAAGAAAGATATTTTTATTTTTTCTTCTCTTGTCTTATAATATTGAAAAGGGGATAAAAAATGAATAATAAAAAATATGCACTTGTTGTATGTGGTGGAGGACTTGCAGGTGTTTGTGCAGCAGTTTCAAGTGCGAGATATGGAGTAAAAACAGCAATAATTCAAGATAGACCTGTCTTTGGAGGAAATGCATCTTCTGAAATAAGGGTAAATATTGGAGGCGCTGCTTCATTTAATCCATGGGCAAGAGAAACAGGAATAATGAGTGAAATATGTCTTAAAGAAAGAAGAATTAACTTTAATTATCACGGTTCAAGTAAGACAAATTCAAATTTAGACCTCGTTCTTTATGACCTATTAAAAAAAGAAAATGTTGATATGTATTTAAATACTTCTGTAAGAAAAGCAATAATGAAAAGAAGCGACTTAATAGAAGGTGTTTTATGTATTGAATTAGGCAGTGAACGGGATTTTGTTGTTTATGGTGATTATTTTATTGATGCGACAGGAGATGGAGTTGTTGCTTTTTCATCTGGTGCTGAATATCGTATTGGGAGAGAAGGAAGAGATGAATTTAGGGAGTCCCTTGCGCCTGAAGAAAGTGATATGGGAATTATGGGAAGTTCTTTAATGTTTTTAGTAAGAGATGTGGGGAAGAAAGTAAAATTTGACCCACCTTCCTGGATAGTAAAATACAAAAAAGATGATATTACATTAGAGAAAAGATACCATTTATCACAGCCAGGATATTGGTGGATAGAGATTGGAGAGCCGTTTGATATAATACATGATAATGAAGAGATAAAGCATCAATTACTTGCTCATCTTCTTGGTATCTGGGACCACCTTAAAAATGAAGGAGAACATGGTTTTGATAATTTTGTTCTTGAATGGGTTGGGATGGTACCTGGAAAAAGAGAAAGTAGAAGAATTATTGGTGATTACATTTTAACTGAAAATGATTTAAAGGAAAGGAAAAAATTCCCAGATGCAATTGCTTATGGTGGATGGGGTATAGACCTTCATACTCCTGGGGGTATTTTAGCAAAAGAAGAACCGCCAGAAGCAACTCATACAGAAGACCCGGAAGAATACTGGAAACAGGTTGATAAAACACATGTTTATATTTACCAAATTCCTTATAGGTGCTTATATTCAAAAAACATTAAAAATTTATTGATGGCAGGAAGAAATATAAGTGTTTCTCATGTTGCATTAGGGTCAACACGGCTTATGGAGACAAATGCTTTACTTGGACAAGCAACAGGAATTGCTGTATATCTATGTAAAAAATATAATTGTTTCCCGAGAGATATTACAAAAAATTACATAAAACAACTTCAACAATTTCTTTTAAGAGATGGTGTTTTCATTCCAGATGTCCAAAATGAAGATAAAAATGATGTATTTCTTTCTTCACAAGTTAAAGGCAGTTCAGAAATTCCGCTTAAAATTCCTGATGAAAATTTACAACTAATAAAATTGGAATTTCCAATTGGACAAAAACTTCCTTTATGTGGAAATATTAAAAAAATTATTTTCAAAATAAAGGTATTGAAAGATACAACATTAAACTTTCATCTTTTTTCATCTTTTGACTTATGGGATTTTGAAAAAGGAAAAGAGATAAAGTCAGTAAAAATTAATGTTAAAAAAAATCAAGAAATAATTGAAATTCCTGTAAATAGAAAACTTGAAAAAGGAATATACTGGTTTTATTTTGAAAAAAATGAAAACATATATCTAAATGAAGTAGAAGATGGGATTCCTGGCTGCTGTAAAATAATAAAGCCAGGTAAAAAATGGGTCTCAAAAGCAGGAATAAATTCTAAAAATATCTATTTTAAAACTATTCCTGAAATTTATTGTTTTTCACCAGAAAATGTGATGAGTGGCGTTTCAAGACCTGAAAAATGGACAAATGTCTGGATTTCTGAAAATAAATATCCACAATTTATTGAATTTGAATTTAAAAATGAAGAAAGGTTAAATTATATTCAGTTTATTTTTGATGCAGTTATTGAAAAAGAATATCACCAGATTCCACCTTTTTATATTCCTGAGTCAATTCCTGCACAATATAAAATTTACTCTTTTAAAAATTCAAAATGGAACTTATTATTAGAGGAAAAAAATAATACCTGTTATTTTAAGAGACATTTTTTCAAAGAAATAAAAACAAAGAAAATAAAAGTTGAATTTTTAAAGACGCATAATAAGAACTTGAAATTGTGGGAAGTAAGAGGCGGGATGTGGGAAACATAATAAGAAAGATAGAAAACAGAAAAGCATATCATGACTATGAAATAATTGAAAAAGTAGAAAGTGGTATTGTTTTAAAAGGGAGCGAAGTAAAAGCATTGAGAGAAGGAAGAGGTAATCTTAAAGATAGTTATGCAAAAGTAATAAATGGAGAGATGTACTTATTTAATTTTTATATTTCTCCATATCCAAACTCATTTGAAAAAATCAATCCACTAAGAAAGAAAAAATTACTTTTACACAAAAAACAAATAATTAAATGGAAACAAAAAATGGAAGAGAAGGGCTTGACAATAGTCCCTCTTTCTGTCTATTTTAATACTGAGGGATTTGCGAAAGTTGAACTTGCATTAGCAAAAGGCAAAAAATTATATGATAAAAGAAAAGCGATAAAAGAAAGATACATAAAAAGAGAAATAGAAAGAAAAATAAAAGAGAAAGGGATATAAGTTAATTGAAAAATGGGGGGCGAAATAGGGTTCGACAGGAATAAGAGGAGATAGAGTTGCCTGTCGGGTTTGTCAGGAACCTGTAAAAACCTGACAAAAAAATAACTGCTACAGCAAATACACTTGCTGCGTAATTAACGTGGCACTCACTCAGAAGGGGTTGTCCTCGCCTCTCTGAAGTGAGACGGAATGAGGACCTTTCAAAAAAGGTCTGCCCTTACCTTTTTTGGGAGTATTAAAAGGGATGCGGGTGTTGTTCTCTGTCCGATGGAGAACAATACTCAAAGAACAAACATCGGAATATGCAGGTAGATACTCTATCTTTTCTATTTCTGGACGCGGGGGCAGTACCCGCCGCCTCCACCAATTTCCCTCAATTAATTTCTCCCTTTATAAAACCGACTAAGGAAGCAAAGGGTAGCAAAGCAGAGTTGGTGCGTCCTTTTCCCTCCTTTTGTAAAGGAGGGTTAGGGTGGATTTGTATAGATAGCACAACGGAGATTAAGAGGGATTTATAAGAGGAAATCCAGGAAAATCCATCACATCCTTCCCTTTATAAGGGAAGGAGAGATGCTTCCCCCTTTGAAAAAGGGGGATTGAGGGGGATTTATTTCCTTCTCCCCGTTGGGGAGAAGGCGGGGATGAGGGGGGATTTTAAGAAAGAATAAGATAAAAGGACCTGGTTGTCTCCGAAGGCTCGCCCGTTGGGCTACGCCCAGAGGGATCCTTTGGATGTGAGAACCGGGTCCTTGAAAAAATAAGGTAAGGGCATTTTTATAAATCCATCCCGACCTTCCCTTTATAAGGGAAGGAGAGATGCTTCCCCCTTTGAAAAACCGACTAAGGAAGCAAAGGGTAGCAAAGCAGAGTTGGTGCGTCATCCAAAAATACTCCCCTCTTTTATAAAGAGGGGCAGAGGGAGATTTTAAGAAGTGGATTTGTATAGATAGCACAACGGAGATTAAGAGGGATTTAAAGGAGAGGGATTTGATAGGGATAAGAGGAAAATATGATAGAGGGAAAAATTGTAAAAATAAGATTTAAAAAATACTTTGAAGAACAAAAATTATGGGTTTTTGTTGGAAAAGTTTTAAAATTTACAGAAAATTGGATTATGCTTGAAGGAAAAGGGATAATATATTTAAAAGGACAAATAAATCCAGTTGATATTGATAAAAACAAAAGAATTATTTTAGTCCCACGAGAAAATATCTTTCATATAAGAATTTTACCAGATGATTTTGATATTGAGAATATAGAAGTAATAACAAAAGGAGTGAGGATTTTTTTAAAGGTAAAAAGTGGTCCTGACACAAGTATAAGCGAAATTTAATATCTGAAATTTCAAATAAAAAATTAAAAAGGTATAATACTTTAAAGTATCTTTTTATTTCCGGAACCAGGTTCCAGAATAATTATAAGGACCCGTAGCTCAACGGCAGAGCAGCGGACTCATAATCCGTTGGTTGCTGGTTCGAATCCGGCCGGGTCCACTTCCTTGAGAGAAACAGCAACCAACAAAGGGTGCAGGGAAAAGATTTTCCCTGCGTATTTTGTATTGGGGGGAGAAAATTAGGAAGGGGGAAACACCCCCTCCTAAAAAGCGAAGCGCCGGTTGCGGTTCGAATCCGGCCGGGTCCACTTCCTTGAGAGAAACAGCAACCAACAAAGGGGTTCTCCCCTTTAAAAAAGGGGAGTTAGAGGGGATTTTAAGGGGGAAACACCCCCTCCTAAAAAGCGAAGCGCCGGTTGCGGTTCGAATCCGGCCGGGTCCACTTCCTTGAGAGAAACAGCAACCAACAAAGGGGTTCTCCCCTTTATACTTCCCCCTTTGACAAACTGATTAAAGTAGCGGGGGTTAGCAAAGTAGAGTTGGTGCGTCATCGTCTCCCAGATAGCACAACGGGGATTATGGGGGATTTAGAGCAGTTACCATAAATCCATCCCTACCTTCCCTTAGAAAGGGAAGGAGTAACTTCTCCCTTTATAAAAGGGAGATTAAGAGGGATTTTCATCCTTCTCCCCTTTGCCTATCCGCCGTGTATTGTGGCGGACCTGTCCGCCGCGCATTTTGGCGGAAGGTCCTCGGAAATATGTAGGAATTTTAATTTCATCAGGAAATTTTTCAAATATTTTGTAATTTGCAAAGAGTAAGTATAAGATAAAAGAAGTAATAAACGGGGCGTAGCGTAGTCTGGCTTAGCGCGCATGGTTTGGGACCATGAGGTCCTCGGTTCAAATCCGAGCGCCCCGATTAGCATACTTCTTTGAGAGGATTTGAACATAGGTTCAAACCGACTAAAGTTGCTTACCTTGTTTCTTAGAGTTGGTGCGTCATCGTCTCCCAGATAGCACAATCCGAGCGCCCCGACTCTTTTTATTGGGACGTGCGCTACGTTTTTTAGAGGACGCCCCGATTTTTTTTCATGAACTCCTTACCCATAAGTTCTCCCTTTTTTAAAATGTTAAGATAGAAGAACCTGGTTCTCTGCGAGAACCGGGTTCTTGAAACAATAAGATAAGGGATATTACTCCCCTCTTTAGTAAACCGACTAAAGTAGCGGGGGTTAGCAAAGCAGAGTTGGTGCGTCATTTCCCCTCTTGGGGTTCTCCCCTTTAAGTAAAGGGGAGTTAGAGGGGATTTTGAGGGGGATTTAATAAAATCCACCCCCACCCTCCTTTTTTAAAGGAGGGAGAGTATTTTCCCCCTTTAACAAAGGCATGTCCGACGCGCTTTTTGGAGGAGGGATAAAGGGGGATTTCATCCTTCTCCCCGCTGGGGAGAAGGCTCGCCCGTAGGGCTACGCCCGAGGGTGCAGGATGAGGAGGGATTTATAATAAAAATCCATCCCGGCCTTCCCTTATTAAGGGAAGGAGCAAAAACTTTCCCCTCTTTACAAAAGAGGGGCAAGGGGAGATTTTAATAAATCCATCCCCACCCTTCCTTTTACAAAGGAAGGGATTTATCGTAGTTTCCCCCTTTGAAAAATTCTGTGGAGGACGGTCCTCCACATTAAAGTTGTTGATTTTTATTATATTACAATGTAAAACCCCGCTAATATATTTCTTGTTGTTTTTCTTTTTCAAATGTAGTATAATAAAAGCGGGAAATAGATATGAGAAAAAAAGGAATTGCTTTAATAGTAGTGTTAGTGATTGTTGTTCTCTTTTCTGCTTTCATATTGATAGTTGTCCTTTCTGCCACAAGTGCTATAAGAAGAGCACATTATTTTGATGATAAAACAACCGCTCTCACAATTGCTGAGGCAGGGCTCCAACAGGTTATTTACAACATGAATTACACAAATTATGATAGCGGTTATTATCCTTTCGGAGTAAATTCTGATAACCCTTTAACACCTTCTTGGGATGAAACATCTGAAACACATATAGATACTTCTAATTTTGGTCCTCAGTCATCCTGTTCTGTAAGAATTTGTGATGGAACTGGTGAAGATACTCGTATTGTTTCAACAGGTAAATATAGAGGAAAACAGGCAAGAATATCTGTTGAAATAAGAAGTGCCAATCCAATAATAAGAGGAGATAAATTAAATGATGGAGTTGGAACTGAAACACAGGGAATCCCTGAGGCATTTAACAAACACACTATTTATGCAAATACTATAGGCCCATTATCAGTTCCAAATAGTGTTACCATAAGAGGAAATATTTGTGCAGCTTTTTGGCCCTCTTCCTGCGATGCTATCGGAGAATATACACTTACTGATACAAATGTTTCTATTGATACAATACCTCGCCTTGCTTCTGACCCCTCAGTAACTTTTCCCCCTAGCCCTGCTGATGATAATTATGCAGATAAGTATGATGCTTCTGGAAATAGAGTTGAAGGTGTGCCAACAGGGGATGTTAGTACTATAATAAATGATGGTGTTTGGTGGGATGGTGTAGATACATATTATTTTGGGACGGATGATGGTACTGGGACTGATACTAATCACTATGTCTTTACTCCTCATTCTGTTAAAATTGAGGGAGCAAATGCAGTATTAACAAATGGAGTTAAAATAGGTAATTATTTTAAGTGCGATGGAGAAGTAAGAGTTGAAACTGCTGTATTTTCGGGAGATAATGCAGTAGTTGATGCAGAAACAATTACTATACCTACTGGTGCAGAAATTGGTGAAATAGGGCCAACTTATTGTTTAATAGTTAAACCATCTACTTCATCTTCTTTAAGTATAGGTAATAATGTTACAATAAATGGGGATTTTGGAATTTCACCTATTACTACACCAATAAATTTATCAGCAGGTTCAAATTTTAGAATAAATGGGTGTCTATTTACAAATGAAAGTTTAAATATAAATAGTCCTATTACAATCAATGCAAGTCCATCTACTAAAAAAGCAGGAATTTTGTTATATAGTAATGTTGATAAAACATTTGACTTGACAATTGCCAATTCAATAGGTATTACAACAGGAGAAAATCAGGTTGCAGGAATTATGGTTTATTTTGAGAAACCGTTGGGAGATGATTATAGTGGGAAAATTTCAAATATCACAATTTCAGGTAATATAACTTTAAATGATACTGAAAATGATAAGTTTTTGCTTATAAATCAATCAGACAGTGGATATATTAATATTTCTTCAGATATAAATGGGAGTATTTATTCTGCATATTATGGAGGTTCCACTTCATCAATTACTCTAACGAATGGAAAAATATATGGTTCAATAATAACAAATGGGACTGTGAACTTAAATGGGGGAAGTATAATTTATAATTCAGAAGCATATAAAAAGGGCAAAGGAGATGTTTATAAAGGGTTTGTTGGGGGTAGGCGTGTTTATGTTCCAGTTCCAGGTAGTTGGAGAGTAGAGTGGTGATTAAATAGAGGTGAGATATGGAAACACAAAAGAATATTGTAAATGATGTAGAAAATTTGAAAGAAGTTATAAGAAAAACGATTAAAGAAACAATAAAAGAAGAATTTTTCAAAATAAGGTTGGATTTAACTCCGGAAGTATCAGATAAGGAAATGGCAGAAATTGAGAAGAAATACAAAGAGCCCGATAAAAAAATGGTTTATTCTGAATGGTTAGATATTTGAAATGAAGGTATTTTATTCTAATAGAGCATATAAATTTATAAAAGAACAAAAAATAGAGGAGAAAGTTAGGCAACTAATAAGAAAATTTATTCTTAAATATACTGGTGAAGACATAAATATAAATGTCAAGAAACTGAAAGGTAAATGGATAAATTATCATCGGATAAAAAGTGGGACGATAAGAATTATATTAAGAGTTGATAAAGATAATAATTGTATTTTTGTTGATACTGTTGATTTTAGGGGAAATATATATTAAATGGGAAAGGAGATGTTTATAAAGGGTTTGTTGGAGGTAGGCGTGTTTATGTTCCAGTTCCAGGTAGTTGGAAAGTAGAGTGGTGAAAAAATTAGAATTATACTTGGAAACATCTATTTTTGGATTTTACACTGATTTAAAAAGAGAAAATATTACTAAAAGAGAAAGTATAAGAGGACTTTTTGAACAGATAAAAAAGGATTATTTTATTGCATATACTTCTCCTTTGACAATTGCAGAACTTACAAAAATTCCAGATAAAGAGAAAAATATACTTTTAAATTTGGTAAAACAATGTAAAATTGAAGTTGTGGATACTGAATATGAAGAACTTGTTAATTTAGTAAATAAATATAAAAATGAACGAATAATACCTGAAAAGTTTGAAGCGGACCTTTACCATGTTGGGTATGCTACAATTTTAAAAGTTGATATTCTGGTAAGTTTTAATATAAAACATATTGTGAAAGAAATAAATGCAAGAAAATTTAATGGAGTGAATTTAAGGGAAGGATATCCAATTATACAATTTAGGACACCAGAGGAGGTGCTTTATGAAGAGTAGAATTGAAAAAGATTTTTTGTTTATTCTCCATGACATAAGGGAAAGAGAGAATTTAATGAGGAAGAAGAAGAAAATATCCTCTGTTGAATGGTTGAGAGAAAATAAAAAATTGGCAGAAGAAACCTTAGGATATCCAATAAAAATGCTGGTAAAAAGTGAAAAATAAAATTATGAGGGTTCACTTTCCACAAGTTAACAGTTGGAGAGTAGAGTGGTGATTAAAGAAGGAAGAATAATATGAGAAAAGAATTTACACTTGAATTCTGGATTGATGATGGATGGTATGTTGGAAAGTTAAAAGAAGTTCCAGGAATATTCAGTCAGGGAGAATCACTAAAAGAATTGAAAGAGAATATAAAAGAGGTATATTCTTTAATGAAAGAGGAATGGATGCCATTACCTTCCGGTGTACAGACAAAAGAAACAAAGGTTGAAGTGTGAAATGACAGGATTTTATCAAAGAGTTAGTGGAAGATGGGTGTTATTTGAAAAGGCATGGAAAAAAACATGATATATATGAAAACATTAAAAATGGCAAAAAGGCACCTGTTCCACGCCATTCAGAAATTAAAAATACTTTATGTGAATTGATAAGAAAGCAATTAGGAGTTGAAAAATAATATTTTATAGGGGGGCAGGGAAAGGAATCTCCTCTCTTTGACAAAGGATAAGATAAAACATGGTTGTCTCCGAAGGCTCGCCCGTTGGGCTACGCCCAGAGGGGTCCTTTGGATGTGAGAACCGGGTCCTTGAAAAAATAAGGTAAGGGCATTTTTATAAATCCATCCCGACCTTCCCTTTATAAGGGAAGGAGAGATGCTTCCCCCTTTGAAAAACCGACTAAGGAAGCAAAGGGTAGCAAAGCAGAGTTGGTGCGTCATCCAAAAATACTCCCCTCTTTTATAAAGAGGGGCAGAGGGAGATTTTAAGAAGTGGATTTGTATAGATAGCACAACGGGACAAGGGGGATTGTTCTACACAGGCAGTTTAAAATATAGCATACGAACCAGCCCTACGCAGAA
>DAOOVW010000017.1 GCA_035370465.1 bacterium
TTAATGTCTCAACGAATTAGTATTTCGAGTAGATTTTTATTTGACACAACAGTTAATATTTACCTGAATATATTGATATGGTATAATAAAATAAAAATGGAAATGAATATATTAAAAGTTAAAAAAAATTATGTAAGAAATTTTGTTAGTTGGCGTCCTTCATACTAATCCTATCCATATCTTTCAATTCTTTATATCCATAAAAAAGGAGATACAAAATGAAACAATTATTTGAAAAATTATTACTACAAAAAACATTAACTATAGAAGAAAGTTATAGTGTTTTTAAAAAAATTATGGAAAATGAAATTTCTCCAATTCAAGCATCTGCATTTCTGTCTCTTTTGAAGATGAAAGGTGAACAGGCATCAGAAATTATAGGGGCAGTAAAATTATTAAGAGAAAAATCAGAAAAAATAAATATAAGAAGAAAGAAGGTTGGAGATACCTGTGGGACGGGTGGAGACCGTTCAGAAACATTCAATATCTCAACAGCAGCAGGTATAGTTGGTTTTGGAGCAGGACTTACAATTGCTAAACATGGAAATAGAGCAATTACAAGTAAATGTGGAAGTGCTGATGTTATGGAAAAATTAGGTTTTAATATCAATATTCCCATTGAAAAAAATAAAGAAGTTCTTGAGAAATTCGGGTTTTCTTTCTTTTTTGCACCTTTTTACCATCCTGCAATGAAAAACATTGCTCCTGTTAGAAAGGACTTACCTTTTAGAACAATTTTCAATATTATTGGTCCTCTTACCAATCCTGTTAAAACAAGTTTTCAAATAATGGGTGTTTCTGAATATAAACTTTTAAGTTTAATTCCGCCTGTTTTCAAAAGTTTGAATATTGATGGTTTTATATTTTTTTCCGAAGATGGAATAGATGAAATTTCTTTAACAGGGAAAACATATATTGTTGAAGTGAATAAATATGGAATAAGGGAATATGAAATTTACCCTCAAAATTTTGGTATGAAAAAATGTTCTATCAATGATTTAAAGGGAGGTACACCTGATGAAAACAAAGAAATTATTATTAGAATATTACAAAATAAAGAAAAGGGTGCAAAAAAAGATATAGTTATTTTAAATTCTGCATTTCTTTTGAAAGCATCGGGAAAAGTTGATAATATAAAAGAGGGGATTGAATTAAGTAAAAAGATAATTGAAGAAGGTGTTGCTTACAAAAAATTTATGGAATTAGTTGAAAACTTACAAAAAATATGAAAAAAATATTTTTTCTGTTTTTTGTTTTTTTTCTTTTAAGTTCTAGTTTAGTGGCTGAAGTAGATTTATATTTTCAAGCACCATTAGATTTCTGTTCATATCCAGATGTAAAAGAAGGAGTTATTGATATTATTTATTTAAAAATTGATGATTTATGGCACAAAGGAGAATATAATAAAATCTTTCCACTTCTTAATTTAATAACTTTTATTTCCCCAAAAGAAGAGACAGCATGGGAATTGGGTGGCTGGTTTTTGATAAATGCAATTGCTCCTTCTTACAAAGGAGAGAAAAGAGAAGAAATTGAAAAATATGGAATTGAATTTTTTAAAAAAGGAATTAAGGAAAATCCTGAAAGTTATAATCTTTACTGGGAAATTGCATGGTACTATTACAATAAAGGTGAGTATGAAAAAACATTAGAATATCTAAATGAAGCAGAAAAATTCAGTTCTGACTATAAAATAAAACATTTGAAAGGACATACTTTAATTAAAGTAGGAAATAAAGATGAAGCAATAAAGGTATGGGAAGAAATAAAGGAGAAATTTCCAGAATACAGAAATGTTGCAGAAAGAATTATAAATGAATTGAAAGAGGATATTAAAAATGATTATTGAAAAAATAATTGAAGAGCAAATAAAAATTTTAGATATTAAAAAAAGAGAAAAACCAATAGAAGAATTAAAATATTTCAAAAGGGAGAAAATTGGGTTGGTAAAAAATCTTAAAAATAGAAAAATAGGAATTATTGGAGAAATAAAAAGGGCATCTCCATCTGCTGGAATAATAAATAACAATATTGATGTTTGTGAAATAGCAAAAGAATATGAGAAATTGGGAGTTGCAGGAATTTCTGTTTTGACATGTTCACCATATTTTCTTGGAAGTATTGATGACCTGAAAAAAGCCAGAGAAATTGTTTCTCTCCCGATTTTGATGAAGGACTTTGTTTTTGATGAATATCAAATTTATGAAGGGAATTTTTATGGAGCAGATGTTGTTCTTTTAATTTTGAGAGTTATTGATGATAAAAATTTTAAGAACTTACTGAAAATATCTGAAGATCTGGATTTTGAAATAATTATTGAAGTTCATAATGAAAATGAATTAAAAAGGGCATTTTCTCTTGTTGATAACTGGAAGAATAAAATAATAGGTATTAACAATAGAGATTTAGATACTCTTGAGGTTGACTTAAATACAACTTTAAATTTGATTAAATTTATTGATAAGGATAAAATACCTGTAATAAGTGAAAGTGGCATAAAAGAAAAGAAAGATATTTTGAAATTAAAAAAAATTGGAGTAAATAATTTTTTGATTGGTGAATCAATTTTAAAAAGTGATAAAATAGAAAAAAAATTAAAAGAGTTAATGGAAGGAGGAGATTAAATATGGAAAATAAAGTTATTTTGTCAGAAAAAGAAATGCCACAGGCATGGTATAATATTCTGCCTGATTTACCAAAACCATTACCACCTGTATTAAATCCAGCAACACAAAAACCCGTAACACCTGAAGACCTGCTCCCAATCTTTCCGATGTCTTTAATTCAACAGGAATTTTCTCCTGAAAGATGGATTGAAATACCAGATGATATAAAAAGGGGCTATGCTCTTTATAGGCCAACTCCTTTGAGAAGAGCAAGAAATTTAGAAAAGGCGATTGGAACAAAAGCAAGGATTTATTATAAAGATGAGTCCGTCTCTCCGTCTGGTTCTCACAAACCCAATACTGCAATTGCACAGGCATATTATAATAAAATGGATGGTATTAAAAGAATTGCTACTGAAACAGGAGCAGGACAATGGGGAAGTGCGCTTGCTCTTGGGTGTAAGATGTTTGGAATTGAATGTATAATTTTCATGGTAAAAATTTCTTATCAACAAAAGCCATATAGAAGATTACTATCTCAAACATGGGGAGCAACTATGTATTCATCCCCTTCTACTCAAACAGAATTTGGAAGAAAAGTTCTGGAACAGCAACCTGATTGTTTAGGAAGTTTAGGGATTGCAATTTCTGAAGCAATAGAAGTTGCAGTAAAAGATGAAAAAACAAAATATGCACTTGGAAGTGTTTTAAATCATGTTTTACTTCACCAGACAATTGTAGGTCTTGAAACAAAAAAGCAACTTGAAATGATAGGAGAAGAACCAGATGTTTTAATTGGATGTGTTGGAGGTGGAAGTAATTTTGGTGGCTTTATATTTCCATTTGTTCAGGATAAACTTAAAGGTAAAGAAATAAAATTTATTGGTGTTGAACCAACTGCCTGTCCTACTCTAACAAAAGGTCCTTATAGATATGATTTTGGAGATACTGCTGGAATGACTCCTCTTTTGAAAATGTTCACACTCGGACATGATTTTATCCCAGCAGGAATACATGCAGGTGGTTTAAGATATCATGGAGCAGCACCTTTGTTATCTCATCTTGTTAATTTAGGAATTGTTGAAGCAAAAGCATTGCCACAAACACCCTGTTTTGAAGCAGGTGTCCTTTTTGCTCAAACAGAAGGATTTTTGCCGGCACCTGAAACAAATCATGCTATAAGAGCAGCAATTGAAGAAGCAAAAAATGCACCAGAAGGGAAAGTAATAGTTTATAATCATTCAGGACATGGACATTTTGACCTCTCTGCTTATGAATCATATTTTAAAGGTGAACTTATTGATTATGAATATCCAGAAGAAAAGGTTAAAGAATCGCTAAAAAAACTTCCTAATATAGAATAGAAGTAAATGTATCAAGGAACTGCATTGCCTGAAGAGTGGGAGGAATGAATTTAAAATTGAAAACTAAAAATGTAAAACTATAACTCAAAGTTTAAAATTTTTTTGATTTTGGTTTTAAATCCGCCACATTCGCCACAAAACATTGCGAATCCGACGCGGTTTCTGGCGGACTAATCGACGGACGCTAAAATACGCGCTTTGTACCTGAAATTTATCTTTTCCCCTGACATCTTTTTACTCTGTTCCTTTTAAATTAGAAATGACGAAAATAAAGATATGTGGATTTACAAGAAGGAAAGATATAGAAGACGCAATTGATTTAGGAATAAAATGGATAGGTTTGAATTTTTATGAAAAAAGTCCAAGATATATCAGTGAAAAAGAGGCGAAAGTTTTGATTGAGAACCTTCCTTCAGAAGTAAAAAAAATAGGTGTTTTTGTAAATCCTGATGAGAAATTATTATTTGAATATGTAAGAAAATTAAATTTAGATGGTGCTCAATTACATGGAAACGAGCCACCATCTCTTGTTAAAAGATTTAAAAAAATTTTTCCTGATAAAATTTTAATAAAAGGTATAAGAGTAAAAAACGAAGGTTCATTAAATAAAATTAAAAATTATAAATTTGATTATTTACTGATTGATGCTTTTGATGAAAAATTGTCTGGTGGGACAGGGAAATTGATAAATTATAAATATCTTGATAGAAAAGATATCCCATTTGCCAGGATATTTTTAGCAGGAGGTATAACTCCTGAAAATGTAAAAGATATAATAAAAAGATTTTCTCCTTATGGAATAGATGTTGCATCTGGAGTTGAAATTGCGCCAGGAATAAAAATTAAAGAAAAAATGAAAAAACTTGTAGAGGAAGTGAGAAATGCTTTTGCCTGATAAAAATGGAAAGTATGGTGAATTTGGTGGAAAATTTGCTCCTGAAACATTGATGCCTGCTCTTGAATTACTTGAAAATGATTATAAAAAATTTTCAAATGATACTGCTTTTAAAAAAGAACTTTCTCAACTTCTTTCTGACTATACAGGTAGACCCACTCCACTCTACTTTGCAAAAAATTTAAGTAAATTTCTTGGTTTTACTGTTTATCTTAAAAGAGAAGACCTGGCTCATACAGGGGCACATAAAATTAACAATACATTAGGACAGGTTCTTTTAGCAAAAAAAACAGGGAAAACAAGAGTAATTGCAGAAACAGGTGCAGGACAGCATGGTGTTGCAACTGCAACTGCTGCTTCTCTTTTAAATATGAAATGCGATGTTTATATGGGGAAAATTGATATAGAGAGGCAAAAATTAAATGTGTATAGGATGAAATTATTAGGAGCAGAAGTAATTTCTGTTAGTTCAGGAAGTCAAACATTGAAAGATGCAATAAATGAAGCAATGAGGGATTGGATTTCAAATCTCCAAACAACCCATTATGTAATTGGTTCTATTGTTGGACCACATCCATATCCTTTAATTGTAAGGGATTTCCAATCAGTAATAGGGAAAGAGGCAAAGAAACAAATTCTACAGAAAGAAGGTAAATTACCAGATTATTTAGTTGCCTGTGTTGGTGGAGGGAGTAATAGTATTGGACTTTTTTATCCATTTTATAATGATATGGATGTAAAATTTATAGGGGTTGAAGCAGGTGGAAAGGGATTAAATACAGATAAACATGCTGCAACTTTATGCAAAGGAGATAAAGGAATTTTACATGGAAGTTTTACATATATTTTGCAGGATAAAAATGGGCAAATTCATCCAACTCATTCTGTTTCTGCTGGACTTGATTATCCAGGGGTGGGACCTGAACATTCTTTTTATAAAACAACAAAAAGAGCAAAATATGTTTCTGTTACAGATGAGTATGCACTTCTTGGTTTCCATAAATTAAGTGAACTTGAAGGAATTATTCCTGCTTTAGAACCATCTCACGCTATTGGATATCTCATAAAAAATAAAAAAGAATTTAAGAGTTCTGATGTTATTGTTTTATGCCTTTCTGGCAGAGGGGATAAAGATGTTGAAGAAGTCGCAAAAATAGAAGGAATAAAATGAATAAAATTGATGAAAAATTTGCTGAATTAAAAATAAAAGAACAAAAAGCACTAATTGGATATTTTACTGCTGGTTATCCTGATTTTGAGACATCAAAACAGGTGATTTTACGAAGTGTCAGGGCAGGAATTGATATTCTGGAAATTGGAGTTCCATTTTCAGACCCACTTGCAGATGGTCCTATAATTCAATATACTTCAAATATTGCTTTACAAAATGGAATAAACATGGATAAATGTTTTTCTCTTTGTGAGGAAATAAAAGATTGTGTTTCTATTCCATATCTTTTGATGACTTATTATAACCCTGTTTATAAATATGGAATTGAGAAATTTGCAGTAAAAGCAAAGAAATGTGGTGTTTCAGGAGTAATTGTACCAGACCTTCCATTTGAAGAAAGTGAACTCTTGAAAAAACAATTAAAGAAAAATAATATTTTTTTAATAAACTTTTTAACTCCTTTTACACAATTTGAAAGAGGGAAGAAAATTATTGAACAGGCAGAAGGATTTATTTATTTTATAACAATAGCAGGTATTACCGGAGAGAAAAAAGAATTTGATTATAATGCATTTAAGGTTATTGAAAAATATAAAAAAATAAAAGATATACCTTTTTGTGCTGGATTTGGAATATCAACTGTAAGTCAAATTAAAAAAATTAAGAAATATGTGGATGGCATAATTGTTGGCAGTCATTTTTTGAAACAATTAATATATGGTAAAATTGAAAATGTAGAAAAAAGCGTTTCTAAATTTAAAGAGGTGTTATTATGAAAATATTAAAAAAAATTATTGCTTTAGTTATTGTAGTTATAATTCTTGGGGCTGGATTTATTTACTGGCAGAAATATACAGAAAAACAAAGGATAAAATTAGCAGAAGAAGAAAAAAGAAAACAGGAAGAAATTGAAAGAGAAAAGCAAAGACAATTCCTTGAACAAAAAAAACAGGAATATTATTCCCTTATTGATGAAATGAGAAAGTATTTTAGGCAAGGGGATTATAAGAAGGTAAAGGAAATTGCAGAAAATTCGTTTGCACTTGCAAAGGACTTTAACTTTGATACAACTGAAATAAATAAAATTCTTCATCAAATTGAAGTAATAAATTACCAGAGAAAACTGGAACAATTAGATAAAGATAATAAAGATATATTTAACTATTCCTATGTTAGAAATGAATTATTAAAAATACCATCATTAGAAGAACTGACATCATTAAAAAACAAAATATATCAGAAAACATTTCAGAATGAATATCTTGTATTGCTTGAATTAGCAGAAAAACATGCAATTGATGGAAAACAGGGCAAAAATTCAAAAATTAACTATTTTTTAAGTAAGGACTATCTTTATAAAGCACAAAATTTGAGAAAAACTAAAAATTTAAAGCAAGATATAAAAAGAGAAGAAAAAATTGCAGAAATTCAAAAAGATGTATTTTTTGCTTTTAATCAATTCAAAGAAAATACAATTCCCTCTTCCCTCTACCAGTAAATCTAACCACAGGGATTAAATATAGGTCTAATAATTATGAAAAGCTATGAAAAAAAGATATAGAAAAAGTAAAGAGATTATTGCAAAAAACATGGGAACATCAGTTATTAAAGAGCAATTACTTTCTTCTGATATATACAAAAGTAGAAAGTTTTCCAATATTGGAAATGTTATTGTCTATATAGGAGATGTCATTAAGTGCCTCCGTTTATTGCCTGATGGTATTGTAGATTGTGTTATAACAAGTCCTCCCTATTGGAAACAGAGAGATTATAAGGACCCTCACCAAATTGGTCAAGAAAGCACCTATCAAGAATATGTAAAAAATCTTGTTGGTGTTTTTACAGAAATGAAAAGGGTCTTAAAGCCCACAGGAACATTTTTTTTAAATGTAGGATATAAATACCAGAATAAGGAATTGTTACTTATCCCTGAACTATTGGCAATTGAACTACAAAAGAATGGTTGGACTCTTTTAAACAAAATTATTTGGAATAAGCCCAATGCTATGCCATCTTCATTTGATAGTAGATTTTCAAATGTTTATGAGCCAGTATTTTTATTTGTGAAAAATGAAAGTAAATATAAATATTATTTGTCAATAGATACACTGAGATTGCCTGTAAATAATTTTGTCAATAATAAAAATCCAGAAGATATATTAGGTTTTGAGGTAGAAAACTCATTATTAAAAGACAAAAAAATTAAAGGATATATTTCCAAAGTTTTTAAAAATTCCAGAGGTGATATACTCGCCCAGGTGAATTGGGATGATAGGAAAAATACTATTGAGATTGTAAATGATTTTAATAAAGAATCCCAGATTTCAATTGGTTTAATTTGTGAGGATTGTGGTAGAACCATGAAACATGAAATAGATATAAATAGTCATCTCAATTGTAAGGGATTTCCAAAACCTATATTACCCCCAGTAGCAAACTTTAATAACTTAATAGAATTAAGTGATTCATCTTTGTTTTCTTCTGTTTCTCCTCAATTTTTTCAAAATAGTAGACGAGTTTACAATGGTAAATTCAAATTAAGTCCTGACAATAGAGGTGCTTCTCCTGGAGCAAGGAAATCACTATTTGGAGAATATTTTGTTTTACAAAGGAGATACGAAATTTTCCAACCAATAATTGCTGATTATCTTGCATTTTGGAAAAGAAAAAAAAACATCACTACGAAGGAAATTGATAAACTATTAGGATATAAAGACACAGCAGGTCATTGGTTTAGAAAGGATACAGGTAGTTGGGGACGGGGGGGATCTATTCCTCTGCCAGATGATTGGTTTAAACTAAAAGAAATACTTGAATTTGATAATATCTATGATAGATGGATTACAGAAACTCATTTAGTTCTTCAAACAGTGAGAGCACACCCCAAAGGTAAAAATCCGGGTGATGTGTGGAATATAAAACTACAACCTTTTTCTGGTAATCACTTTGCTATTTTCCCTGAGGAACTTGTCAAAAGGTGCATTTTGTCAGGATGTCCTGAACAAGGAGTTGTATTAGACCCATTTGCTGGTTCTGGAACAACAGGCAAAGTTGCCCAAGAATTAGGTAGGGATGGAATATTAATAGAACTTGTTCCAAAGTATTTAGATATTATTAAAAAAAGATGTAAAAACATTAAGGAAGTGATTTATGTTAAATGATATTGAATTAGAGAAAAAAGAAAAGCAATATTTTGATTTAATTCTACTTCATTTAAAACAGGACTTAAATTCCCTGATGGATGGATTAAACTCACGGATAAAAATTCTAAATAACTGGTATGATAACTTTATAAAAACAGCAAGAAGTGGTTATAAATCATCAGATTTGGATACTGGGGCAGAGAGAATTTTTCATCATTTCTTTGCTTCTATTTTAAAGTTTCCAAATTCTTCTCCTGTGGGTTCTGACTTGATGTTTGAACTTCCAGATTCCTTTATGCATATTGAAATTAAAACTGCTCTTATAGATAATCCTTCGGATTATAAAGGTAAAATTAATATTGCTATAAACCAAACTTCATATAGAGTGAATAATGTATTTTTACCTAACTTACCTCAATATTATAAATCATCATCTTTCAATGAAGAAAAACCATGTTTAACTTATATTATTCAGATAGTTCACAAACACGCTAAACCAGATATTAAAGCAATCAAATTAGTATGTATTCCTAATGGACAACTTTACACACATTATGGAAAGAGTATTTTTAAAAGTGGTAAGGGTGGTTATACTAAGGCAAAAGATTTTCGTTATAATTACTCTGCTGAACCATATTTTAAACTTTTATCAAAAAAATATAGAGAAAAGATATTCAGGATTGAGTTAGTATATTTAGCAAAAGATATAAAAAGAAAGGATATTACTAATCTTTCGGATGTTCCTGTTCACTTTCAATTTTAAGTTTACTATGTTTAACCGTACAGGTTGAATAAAAGAATTAACAGAAAAGGCAAAAGGTCTGTGTTTTTTAAATGTAAAAAACGATGAATTTTTAAAAACTATGTTATTTAAATATAAAATTTATGTAAAAAATAATCCTTATAATATTTCACTACAAAACATAAAGAAATATGGAAAATAAAGAATTAGAAAATATAATAAAAAATAGGAAACAATGGGTAAATTCTTCAATTGAGAATAATTTTGATTTTGATAGTATTTTATCTGGGTTATATAGTGACCCATCTAATTTCATATATGAACTATTACAAAATGCAGAAGATGAAGGTGCAACAGAAATTAGATTTGAACTCTATGAAGATTAGATATTTGTCATAATGGGAAAGATTTTGATGAGGGGGAGAGATTTTAAAACTCTGTACCTAAGTGTAGCAATTTTCCACTAAGGATTAAAAGTTTTTTCTCTCCACTCTCCACTTAAATATGAACTGAGTTAGTGAATATTTACCTTGAAGTTAATCATTACAAAGGGAGGAATATGGAAAGAACAGAATTTCCAAGACCTGATTTTAAAAGAGATGAGTATAAAATTTTAAATGGAATATGGGATTTTGAAATTGATAAATCTAATACAGGAATTGAAAGAGAATTATTTTTAAAAGATAAAAAGTTTTCCGAAAAAATAGTTATTCCTTTTCCTCCAGAGAGTAAATTGTCAAAAATTAATGAAAAGGATTTTATGGTTTCAGTATGGTATAAAAAAGAAATTGAAATTCCTGAAAATTGGAAGAACAAGAGAATATTTTTAAATTTTGGTGCAGTTGATTTTAAAGCAAGCGTATGGATAAATGAACATTTCTTAGGTACCCATATTGGTGGATATACTCCTTTTAGTTTTGAAATAACAAATTACTTAAAAAGAGGTAAAAATTACATTGTTTT
This sequence comes from bacterium, assembly GCA_035370465.1. NCBI lineage: Bacteria > bacterium. The sequence goes on from DAOOVW010000017.1 coordinate 10,885, forward strand.
AAATGCTTATGATGACAATCGACTAAACCTTCAACCTGCTGGAAAACAGTCATTAAAATATAATTCCTATGGATGTTCTTATACCAGAACTACTGGTATATGGCAGACTGTATATCTTGTTGCTACTGGCAAAAATTATATTGAAAAAATCAAAATTTCTCCTGATATTGAAAATGAGAAGGTTAACTTTTTTATTGACACAACTGGTGGTAAATTTTTAGAATTTGAAATATACTTTTCAAATGAAAAAATTGGTTTTGGTAAGTTTAAAGTAGACAAAAATGGAATATATTCAGTGCCTATAAATAAAATAATTTTTTGGGATTATAAAAATCCAGCATTATATGATGTTAAAATTAAACTTTTTGAAGATAATAAAACTTTGGTAGATGAAATTTATACTTATTTTGGTATAAGAACAATAAAAATTGCGGGTAATAGGATATATTTAAATGGTGAAAAATTATTTATGAAAATGGTACTTGACCAGGGATATTATCCTGATGGAATTTATACTGCAAAAAACCAGGAAGAATTTAAAAAAGATATTTTAATTTCAAAAAATTTAGGATTTAATGGGGCAAGATTACATCAAAAAATTTTTGACCCAATTTATTTGTATTGGGCTGATAAATTGGGCTATCTTGTATGGGAGGAATATCCAAATTGGGGAATAAAAAATCGCATTAGTGAAGAAACATTTCATATTTTATTGTACGAATGGATTTCTTCAATAGAAAGAGATATTAATCATCCTTCTATAATTGGTTGGTGTCCCTTAAATGAGACAACTATATTTCAGAACTCAGACCTTGTAAAAACTCTATATAGAATAACAAAGAAGTTTGATATTACAAGACCAGTGATTGATACAAGTGGATATATTCATGTTGAAACAGATATTTACGACTGTCACAATTATAAACAAAATCCAGAAGAATTTAAAAATGATTTTGAAAAATTTAAAACACAAGATACCATTTGGAAAAATTTTCCAGAATATGATGCAGAGTATAAAGGACAACCTTATTGGATAAGTGAATATGGTGGAATATGGTGGAGTGAAGAAGAAAGTGGGTGGGGATATGGAGATAGACCTAAAAATAAAAAAGAGTTTCTTGAAAGATACAATGGTTTGACAAAAGTTTTATTAAATCATCCGAAAATATCTGGTTTTTGTTATACTCAATTATATGATGTAGAACAAGAGAAAAATGGACTTTATACTTATGAAAGAGAAGTGAAATTTAATCCAGAAATTATAAGAAGAATTAATTCTGGTTTATAATTTATCAATGGAAATACTTTCAAATCATCCCTCTTTACAGTCTAATATTTATTGAATATCAAAAAATCTGCATTTACTCAATCTGAAATTTTCCTCTTGAAATTAAAGATGTTTATCAAATGTGATATAATAAAACAATATAAAATTTAAGAAAATAGGTGAAAAAATGAATAAAGATGAAATAAAAATAGGGCTTGTTGGATGTGGAACTGTTGGGTCTGCTTTTTTGAAAGAAATTATTAAGAAAAAAGGTGAGATAAAAAAGAAAACAGGACTGAATATTACATTAAGTAAAATATATGATAAGAATAAAAAAAAGAAAAGTTTACTGCCAGAAAAATTTGTATCTTCTCCAGAGGATATAATTAATGACCCTGAAATAGATATATTTGTTGAACTTATTGGAGGTATTTCTCCATCTTATGAATATGTAGTTAAAGCAATTGAAAATAAAAAAAGTGTTGTAACAGCAAATAAAGCATTAATATCCGAAAAGGGGAAAGAACTATTTGAAAAATCAAAACAGGCAAATGTTTATATTGGTTTTGAAGGAAGTGTTGGAGGTGCTATTCCTGTAATAAATATTTTAAAAGAAAGTTTTATTGGGAATAAGATTATGACAGTAATGGGGATTTTAAATGGAACTACAAATTATATACTTACAAAAATGTATCATGAAGGGATTGATTATGAACAGGCATTAAAGGATGCCCAGAAAAATGGATATGCAGAAGTGAACCCATCTCTTGACATTAAAGGTATAGATACTGCACATAAACTTGCAATACTTACAACTCTTTCATTTAATAAATGGATTGATTGGAAAAAAATAAAAATTGAAGGTATAGATAAAATAGAAATTGAAGATATAAAATTTGCAGATGAATTTGGATATAGAATTAAACTTTTAGGGATATCAAAAATAAATAATTCTAAAAAATTGGAATTAAGAGTTCATCCTGTTTTAATTTCTAAAGGTCATTTATTATCTCTTGTTGATGGTGTTTATAATGCTGTATACTTTGAAGGTGATATGATAGGAAAATCCCTTCTTTATGGAGAAGGTGCAGGAAGTTATGCTGCTGCAAGTTCTGTTATATCCGATGTTATTGGTATTTCAAAGAAAATTGTAAATAATAATAAAAATGCTGATATTTTATGGACTAATAGAGAAATTGAAATACAACCATTTCAGGAACTTCAAAGCAGATATTATTTCAGATTTACAGCAATTGATAAACCGGGGGTATTGTCAAAAATTTCAAAAGTTTTAGGAGAAAACAATATAAGTATTTCTTCTGTTATACAAAAAGAGGAAAATCCCCAAAAAGCAGTTCCTATTGTTATGTTAACACATAAAGCAATTGAAAATGATGTTGAGAAAGCAATAAATGGAATAAATAAACTTACAATAATTAAGAAACCAACTGTTGTAATAAGAGTTGAAGAATAAATTCCCCCTCACTCTACCCTCTGCACAACGGGGTTGAGGGGATTTTCTCCTACTTAAATATTAATATTTACTAAAATGGAAAAAATACTTTATAGAAGCACTAATGGAAAAGCACCAATTGTGAGTTTTAAAGAAGCATTACTTAATGGACAAGCACCTGATTATGGTCTTTATGTTCCTACTTTCATACCAAAGATAAGAATTGATGAAATAAAATGTTTGAAACAAAAACCATATTTTGAAGTTGCCTTTCACATACTTTATAAATTTTTAAAAGGAGAGATAGGAGAAAAAGAACTTTTTGAGATGTGCAAAAATGTATATGATTTTGATGTGCCTATAATTGAAATTGAAAAAGGCAAATTATATATTCTCCGTTTGGATAAAGGACCTACCTGCTCATTTAAGGATTTTGCAGCAAAAATGATGGCATCACTTATGGAATATTTTGCAAAAGAGGAAAATAAAAAATTAACAGTACTTGTTGCAACTTCAGGAGATACAGGAGGGGCAGTTGCAAATTCATTTTATAAGAAAGAAAATATAAAAGTTGTTGTTCTTTTTCCTGTTGAAGAGGTCTCTGAAAGGCAAAGAAAACAAATGACAACCTTAGGGGAAAATATTTTACCTATAGGTATCAAGGGGAAATTTGATGATTGTCAGAACTTTGTTAAAAGAGCATTTAATGATATATCTCTTTCTTCTTTGAATTTAACATCTGCTAATTCAATAAATATTGGTAGATTACTTCCCCAGATTGTTTATTATTTTTATGCATATCTAAAATTTGAAAAAGAAATTGTTTTTTCTGTTCCAAGTGGGAATTTTGGAAATCTTATGGGAGGGGTAATTGGTAAAAAAATGGGTTTGCCAGTAAAAAAATTTCTTGTTGCAGTAAATGAAAATAATGAATTTCCTGAGTTTTTAAGGACAGGTGAATATATGCCTGTTATTCCTTCTAAAAAATGCAGTTCAAATGCTATGAATGTTGGACATCCAAGTAATTTTGCTCGTCTTATTGACATTTATGGTGGCTGGATAATGGATGAAAGAGATAAAGATGGAAAAGTTATAAAATATGGAGTAATGAAAAGGAAACCAGATATGGAAAAAATGAGAAATGATTTTATTTCTTTTTCAATATCAAATGAAGAAGTAGATGAGACAATTAAAAATTACTATCAAAAATATAAAATAGTTATTGAGCCACATACCGCAGTTGGAATAAAAAGTTATGAAAAAAGTCAAATTAGTGATTTGGTAATTGTTCTTCAAACAGCAGACCCGGCAAAATTTCCAGAAAAGATAAAACAACTTTTAAATATTGAACCAAAAATACCAGAAGCATTAGCGAAAATACTCACTAAAAAAGAGGATTCATTTGATGTTTTAGAAAATAATTATGATGTGTTTAAAAAATATCTTCTGGATAAAATAAAATGAAATACTTAATTTTAATAATGGATGGAGCAGCAGATTACCCTATAGAAAAATTAAATGGTAAAACACCTTTACAGGTGGCAAAAAAGATAAATATAGATAAATTAGCTGAAAAAAGTAGATGCGGTCTTTTAAAAACCATTCCTGAAAATTTCTCATCTGGTTCTGTTGTTGCAAATCTTTCAATACTTGGTTATGATCCTGAAAAATATTTTAAAGGAAGGGGAGTTCTTGAAGCAGCAGCAATGGGAATAAAACTTAATAAAAATGATATTGCTTTTAGATGTAATATAATCAATGTTTCAGAAAATAAAATAGTAAGTCATTCAGCAGGGCATTTTGATGCTGATGAAGGGAAACAATTGATAGATTCCTTAAATGAAAAATTAGGTAGGGAAAATATAGAATTTTATTCTGGTGTTGATTATAGACATGTACTTGTTATGAGAGAAAAATATTCAGAAAAAGTAAGATGTTATCCTCCACATGATTTTTTAGGTGAAAATTTTTATTCTTTATTACCAACTGAAACTGAAAAGGAAGGAGAAGAAACATCTGAAATTTTAAGAGAAATGATTGAGAAATCTAAAGAAATTCTTGAAGATCATCCTGTAAATTTAAAAAGGGAAAAAGCAGGAAAAATGAAAGGCAATTTAATGTGGCCATGGTCACCTGGTAAAAAACCAGACATGGAGACATTTCAGGAAAGGTTTAACATAAAAGGAGCGGTTATTTCAGGAGTTGACCTTATAAAAGGTATTGGTATTTACTGTGGTTTTGAAGTTATAAATGTTGAAGGAGCAACAGGTGATTATAGAACAAATTATGAAGGAAAAGCACAAAAATCAATTGAATCACTAAAAGAATACGATTTTGTTTATGTTCATGTTGAGGCGCCTGATGAAGCAAGTCATGAAGGAAATATTGAATTAAAAATTAAATGTATTGAGGATTTTGATAAGCGACTTGTTGGTAATATTTTAAGGAATATAGATATTTCAGATATTTCAATAGCAATATTACCTGACCATTATACTTCCGTAATTACAGGAAAACATACTGGTGAACCTGTTCCCTTTCTTATATATAAACCAGACCAGTTACCAGATGAAGTAAAGAAATTTGATGAAATAAGTTGTAAAAATGGTTTTTATAAAATTCTTGAAGGAACATCTTTTATTTATAAACTTATTTCATAAATTTTCAATGGAAATTATTATGTCAGGCACAAAAGGACAAAGTAATCAAGAGTGCAAAATATAAAACAAAAATATAAAATGAAATAAGAAAAAGCCCCCTCACCCTCCCTCTCCCCACAGGGGAGAGGGAAAGAAGAGAGGGGAATGTATTTCCTTCTCCCCTTGGGGAGAAGATTAAGATGAGGGGGAAATTTGACATATCTTGCTACTTGCATTAAATCCACCTTCATCCCTTTTTGCTAAAGGGGGGACATTTGTCTCCTTCCTTTATCAAAGGAAGGTGGGGATGGATTTAAAAAGTATTTTTTCTCTACTTTTTACTCATCACTAAAATATGAACGAAGTGAAGTGATACTAAATTAGAGGTATAATTTATATAGGATAGAAAAATGTACATTATAATAGTTGGATGTGGAAAAACAGGTAAGTATCTGGCTGAAATTTTACAGGCAGACCATAATGTTGTTGTAATTGATAAAGAAAAAGAAGCAATAGATAATTTAGGTGAATATTTTAATGGAATTACTATTTTAGGTGATGGTATGGATATAGATGTTTTAAAAGATGCAGGGATTGAAAAAGCAGATGCTCTTGCAGTTACAACAAGTAATGATAATACAAATGTTCTAATAGCACAAATTGGGAAAAAAATTTTTAATTTAACAAAAGTTGTTGCAAGAGTTTCTGCCCCTGAAAAAGCCGAATTATACAGAACTCTTGGTGTTGAAACAGTAAATAGCACTGCAATTTTTGCTTCTCTTATAAGAGATAAAATTATTGAAGAGAAATTTTCTGCTTATATTCTTGAAAGCAGTAAACTTACAACTATTGAGATATTAACAAATAGTAAATTAGCAGGGAAAAAAGTGAACGAAATAAACATACCAGGAGAATTTCGTATAATTACAATAGTTAGAGAACAAGAACCAATTATTCCAGATGATGATACAGAAATACAAAAAAATGATACAATAGTTGGGCTTATAAAAATCAGTAGTTTGAAAAAGTTAAAGAGAGAGTTAGATTTATAAAATGAATATACTAATTGTTGGTGGTGGTAATATCGGTTATTATCTGGCTGAAAGATTGAGTGGGAGTCATTATGTTGTTCTTATTGAGAAAAAATTGACTGTTGGAGAAGAAATTGCAGGTAAAACAAATGTAATGGTAATTTTGGGAGATGGATGTGACCCACAGGTACTTAAAAAAGCAGGTATTAAAAAAGCAGATGTTGTAGCCGCAGTAACAGGAAATGATATAGATAATATAATAATATGTCAATTGGCAAAAGATATTTATAATGTGGAAAGAACAGTTGCTATTGTTAATAATCCTAAAAATCAAATTGTTTTTACAAAATTAGGAATAGATGTTGCTATTGATAGTACAGCCATTATTGCAAAGATAATTGAAGATGAAATTGGATGGGAGGACTTTGTAAATCTTTTTGCATTTAAAAAAGGTAATTTATCACTTTTGAGAATTGACCTTCCAGAGACATCACCTATTATTAACATGCCAATAAAAGAACTAAATTTACCAGAAGATTCAGTTATTGTTGCAGTTATAAGAAATAATAAAATACTTGTTCCAACACAGGACTTTATTTTAAGAGAGAAGGATGAAATAATAACTATTACAAAAGCAGGAAATGAGTCAGACCTGTTTAAAAATTTAATTGGAGAGATTGAAGAGTGACAAATAAATTTTCATTTCTGATGCCGAGATTTCAAATAAAAAAAATCACAAAGTATTTAACCATATTTTTAAATGGCGTTTTGGGAATATTTATTGAAATTATATATACACTTGGAATTTTTTTACTCTCTTCAATTATTTGTTTCTTATTTTATATACTTATAATTTTTTAAAAAAATGATACCGCAATTTTCAAGAGATGATTTTAAAGTTGTAATTTATTATATTGGCAATTTAATAGTATATTTAGGTATTATGATGTTATTGCCTCTTTTTGTTGGAATTATAAATAATGAAATAAATCCTTCTCTTGATTTTATCATATCTTCTTTATTATGTTTATCAATTGGTAATTTCATTATGTATAAATTTCCATATAACCCGGATATAAACTGGCGACAGGGAATGAGTATTGTTGCTCTTTCATGGATTGTCTGTATGTTTTTAGGAGCAATTCCTCTTTTTTTATCAGGGCATTATATCAGTTATTTAGATGCATGTTTTGAATCAATGAGCGCCTTTGCAACTACTGGTCTTGTTCTTGTAAATGACCTTGACCATATGGCATATGCTTACAACTTCTGGAGGCATTTTATGTGTTTTATTGGTGGTCAGGGAATAATTCTGGTTGGGCTTACATTTTCTGTTAGAGGTGGTGCTGGTATGAAAGTTTATGTAGGAGAAGGTAGAGAAGAAAAAATTTTCCCAAATATTGTTCAGACAGCAAGATTTATATGGGCAGTCAGCATTATTTATCTTTTTTTAGGAACACTTGTTCTTTTTTTTATATGTCTTTTTCATAATATAACTCCTGGAAGAGCGTTATTTCATTCAATTTGTATATTTATGGCTGGATGGGATACCAGTGGTTTTGCTGTTCAGAGTCAAAATATTCTTTATTATCATAGTGCAGCAATAAACCTTGTTACCACTCTTATATGTGTTCTTGGAGCATTTAATTTTGCAGTTCATTATACTGTCTGGACTGGTAAGATAAAAGAATTAGTTAAGAACTTTGAATTAAAATTATTTTTTGGTAGCATTATTGTTCTTTCGTCAATTGTATGTTTAGGGTTTTTAGGGCATTTTTCATTCCCAAACTTTTTTTCTTTTTTTAGATTAACTTTTTATCATTTAGTTTCTGCTCATACCGGTGTTGGTTATACTAATTCAACTATTTATCATTTTTTGAATTATTGGCCATCTTTTTCATTGATAGGACTTATTATTGCAATGGGTCTTGGAGGATGTTCCTGTTCAACCGCGGGAGGAATAAAAATCATTAGAATAGGGATTTTTTTTAAAGGAATAAAAAAAGAAATAAAAAGATTATTATTTCCTGATTCAGCAATATTGGTAGAGAAATTTCATAATATAAGAGATGTTTTTATTCAGGACAATCAAGTAAAATATGCAACAAATATAATAATTTTATATATTCTTTTTTACTTTATTGGAGCAATGGTTGGGACTTTTTATGATTACCCTTTTTTATATTCTCTTTTTGAGTCGGTATCTGCATGTGCAAATGTTGGACTTTCAGTCGGTATTACAACTCCTTCAATGCCAACTTTATTAAAGATAACATATATTTTAGAAATGTGGTTTGGCCGACTTGAATTTATTTCAATTTTTGTTGTTATTGGTTTTATTTTTTCATTAAGGAGTCCAGAATGAAAAAAATTTTTAATTTTGTTATATTTTTGCTAATTTTTTGTTTTTCTGCTTTTGCACAGGAAGAAATAACTGGCAAAGACCTTTTTGAAAAAATGAAGCAATTAGATAATAAAGAAGTTGTTATTGTTGGAGAGTGCATTGGAGATATTATTAAAGGTGATAAAAACACATTTATTGTAAATATAAGAACAGATGATAATTATTTTATAGGTACTGTTTTAAGTAAAGAAGATGCAGAGAAAATAAACCATTTAGGAAAATATGAAGAAAAAGGAGATATTATAAAAATTATTGGTATTTTCCATTCTAATTGTCCTGTTCATTCTGGTGAAGTTGATATACATTGTGCAAATATGGAAATTTTAAAAGAAGGAGAAGTTTATGCAGAAAAAATTGATATGAAAAGATTTATTGTAGGTCTTGTTCTTTTATTTATTATGTTATTTTTTACTAAACTATCTTTTACTAAATCCGTATAAACTCGTATTTTAAAAAAGTTTTTTCATTTACAATAACTAACTGGTTCATAATCACCAACAAAAGCAGTTGTATCAGATTTTACAGTTTCTTTTTCATTATCCCAATCACTTTCAACTGTTTGAGAGACAATTCTTGGTTTTATCTTACATTTTCTACATCCCGAAAAACCTTTTATTTCTCCTTTCAAAAATTTTTCTATAACTTGTCTACATACTTTCATATTTAGAACAAAAACTTGAGCCCCTCCAATTTTCCCTTCTTTTAATAATTTGTTTTTTCTTATGTAATCCCAATATGCTCCTTTATCAGTAATTTCACAAGCTCTTCCTCGCCATCCCCATGTTCTTATGTGAACAATTTCTCCTGAAGGAAGTTTTACAGGATATTGTTCTGTTCTTTTTCCAAGGCAAGGAACATTATTTGTTTGTTCAACAACATGATGAAATGTATTTGCTGATAACGCATCAATAAGTATAATTTTACCTCCCTCCTTTTCAAGAAGATAAAGAGGACTTCCTTTTCCCATAGTAAGGTATTTATGATGGTTTTTAACAAAGTCCTTTGCATTTTTTCCCCAAACAGCAAAAGAATGAGTTGGATTAAGAGAACGATAAACATCTTTTATTTTCCAAAATGCTTCTGGCACTGCCCCATTAGTTGTTGGTGTCTCAAGAGGTGAGAAATATGCATCTGGGTCATTTCTAAAAATTTCACCGTGATTAAAAGAAGGCATCATTAAAACTCCTTCTTTCCCAATAAGTTCCATAAGTGCCTCACATACTGCCTTTGCTCCACCTTCTACATATCCAAGAGAAGAAAGAGATGAATGAACAATAACTTTATCTCCTTTTTTAATTCCAAGTTTTTCAAGTCCAGATTTTATATCCTGTTTAGTAACAATTGTTTTATAATAAAATTTTAAATAATTATAATTAGATAAATACTGAATATATTTTATAAGGGATTTTTTTTCTGCTTCACTTATCTCATTCATTCCATAAAATTCCCTTTCAGATGAAATTTCTTTGAATATTTGATACATATCTTTTTTACCATCCACTCTATTGATAACAGAATAAAATTCTTCTGGTGGAGAAATTCTTTCTTTATGAGGAATTTCTGCTAAAGAAAAAATAAATACTGGTTTTCTCCATGTTATAACAATATTTTCACTTTTTTTATCTTCTCTTGATAATAGAACTTCTTTTTTTGAAATTTCTTTATCAAATTTTTTAGTAATATCAGTTATAGTTTTTCTAACTATCTTGTCTATTTCCTTTAAAATTTTTTCTTCTGGTTTATCACCAAAAATTTTTATTGAGAGATATTTATCTTTTAAGTAACGAGAGATATAATTTATTCTTTCTTTAATTCCTTGTTGAGTAAATTTTTCAGGATTTTCTGCTATCATTAAGTTAAGATAACTTATATATTTATAAAATTCCTCTTTCACAGAGGTATTAACAACATTTAGATATTTTTTTCTTTTCTGATTTGAAAAAAGAGTACAGACATAAGTTGCTAAAGAACATAAAATTTCCTTTCCTAAATTCCAGTTAACAATTTCAGGGTCAGCAGAATTATGATGAAACTTTCCAGGATGTGATATAAAATACATTGTTGGAATATTAGTTGATTTATCAGATATAAATGTATCATCTTCAAACATTGCTCTTTCTTTTTTCCATGGTAAATTAGAAGGGAATGTTTTTTCAAGAAGTTTTTCAAAGAGGTAGTCACCAAAAAATGGATTTGTAAAATGACTTCCATACAGTGTTATCCTCATTCTACCCGATTTAACAATATCAGGAGTAATTCCATCTACATTAAATGCATATATTACATTATGTTTTTTTTCAAAAAACTGAGCCATTCCATATCTTTCCATTGAAAAAAGAAATCTTATTCCAACATCAGGAATAAATTTTTTTGACTTAATAAGTTCATTTATAACTCTACATATTTCAATCAATCCAGCAACACCGGTCGCATTATCTGTAATCATTGGTTCATAAAGATGGGCAAGAAAAGCAATTTCTTTTTTTGTTTTTCCTGGAATAAGTCCTGTAATTGAATAAATTTTCCCATTGTATCTTTTGCTTTTCACAGAGGCACAGACCTTCACATTTTCCTTATCAAGTAATTTTTGCAGGAATTCACCATCTTCTGGTTTAATTGAAAAACATACCATTTTTCTATCTTCTTTTGTTTGATACCAACCAGAATTTTTTGCCCATCCATTAATCCAATATACTCCATCTCTTTTTTCAGGAGCACCAGAATATGAAGAGATAATTCCTAAAGCACCTGTTTTTTCAATTTCGTTTCTACATTCCCTTGGGGGAATATTTCCACAGAATACAAAATTCTTACTTAAATCTTTATATTTTTTAATATTTCTTATATCTACTACATCCAAAATTGTTTCTTCAATATCACCACATCTATTTGCAATATGAAATGGATGGTGTTTTGTATCAGCAAGAATTTTTCCATTAAACTTATCAGGTTCTTTAATATAAAGAAATCCATATTCATAATCCCAAGCCTGAGGCATAATGAAATCACCATAAGTGGTCCCACCGTCTGCTTTGAGTTCTATTAGTTCAACATCTTTCGCACCTGCATCTTTTAATTCCTGCCAACATAACTTTGCTGACTTTTCAAAATCACTATAACAAAACCTTGATTCAATATTAAATATTTTCAGTGCTAAATTCTGCCATCTACTTAAATCAAATTCTTTTTTTATCCTTTTATTAAGATTTTCCATTTTTTATCCTTTGCTCTGAATTGATTTTGCCAAAATTGGCTATATCTTTTATATATTTTTTCTTCGTTTTTTAATGCTTCTATAAGTATTTATACTAATTTGATGTCAAATTAATATTATACCCCTCCTCTTTTGAAATATCCCCCTCTGGGCGTAGCCCCTACGGGTGAGCCTTACCCCTCTTTATAAAATCCCTCTCTATCTCCTCCAAAATGCGCGTCGGACAGACCCTTATCAAAGGGAGAAATTTAAAATTTTCCTCATCCTGCATCCTCGGGCGTAGTCCAGAGGGGATCCGTAGCCAAAAGCGAGGACCCTACGGGCGAGCCACCCTTCCCCTCTACAAAGCATAGACGGGCAGGCTTTCAAAAAGGAAAGAGTTAAAGGTCACCTAACTCCTGTTGTAAGTGACAAATATGTTTTTTTCCTGTAGGGATAAGCCCTTTTTCTCTCTACAATTACAAAAGCATTTTTCTAATTTTCATCTGGTTCAGTGCTAATGTCCAGAATTTTCTCTATTATTTCTTTCTCCATCGGAATAGTGCCTATACCACCTGTAATTTTTTCCCTTATAACAGGCACACTTACCAATTGTCCATCTACTAATATAGCCAGTTTTTTCCCTATGAGTGATTCTGTTAAGTTAGCAAACTTTTTCCTACCTTCATCTGTAAATACTATTTTAATTTGTTCAAGCTCTTGATTAGTCAAGCATGCTCTGACACCTCTTATATCCGACTTATCAATCTCACTCGTATCTGCAACATATATTTTTTTATCAGAATAAGGTATATTGGTCTGTGTAAATCCTGTTTCTGGGGTGTTTTTCACAAGTCGGAATTCTATACTTCTTTTTGGTTTAACATATCTTGTTGCCTTAATCATTGTAAGTGTTTTAAGGGTATTTTTTGGAGAAATCATTTCAGGACTGTCAATCAAACCTCCTATTATTGCAGGTTTTTCGTTTGTAATGTCCACACAGGTACTTTGTTCTCTATTACTCATAATAGGGTATATTTCTTCTCCCTTCCCTTCATTTTTTATTTTTTTCAATTCTACAAGTTTTGTTGTTGATATATCTATTTGACAGCGTATTTTGTTGTCTTTTATTATTTCGGGGATTATTTCAAATAACATTCCTTCTTTTTCTGTTGTTCCCGGAATATCCTTTCTCATATCCAGAACACATTTCTTCCCTTCATCAGCAAAAACTTCCACCTGTATTATGTCCAGAATACCCTGTTGTTTGAGAGAATATAAATTCGCATACAATTTCTCTACATCAACCTGAGGAAAAGTTTCTGGTGTTCCGGGAGTTTTTATTAAAAATATTTCTGGTAGTTCTGTTATTACCTTTATTTCAATTTGTTCAAATTTTATTATTTCGGGACTTGCATTATCACTTTTTCTTGATATATCTCCTCTGGATATTTTATTTTCTCCTATTTCTGAAAATAAAGGAGCGTAAGCACTAATTGGTATCTCTGCTCCTTTATCTTCCCAGACAATGTCATAGTCACCTTTCCAATTCATTTTTTTTGCAGGAACTCCACCATCATCTTTCTCATTTTCTCCAACACTATACACAATAAATCCCTTATCCTTCTTTTTGTAAATGTAGTCCTTACCGCTAAAAGGGTCTAATGGTAAGGAAGATAAAATTTCAGGAGTGAGTTGATTTAAAGAATCTGCAAACTTTCCATGTTGTTGTCTGTAAATGCGATTAGCCAATCCAATTTCAGCAGTCCCTAAATAAGCATCAAGATTTGCTTCTTGAAGATAGGCACGAGAAACAGCAAGACATGTTTGCTTAGCAAGAACTGCTCTTTTCTCGGGTATTTTTTGAATTTCTGTATTAAGGTCTTCTATCTTTTTTTTAACTTCCCAGTAGGGTTTTTCAGCAAAAGAAATTATTTTAATCATGTTCTCAATATAAACAGATATTTCTTCATCCCAATATTTCTCTGCAAATTTTTGAATTTTTTCAGGGTCATCAGTGCCAAAGAGATTTTTTGCATATTCTTTTTCTTCTTCACTCATTTCTTTTGATTTTTGCTCCAAGTCAGGTAGTTTCTCTTTTACTGATTGCTGGTACTGACGCATTTTAGGTAGACCAAATAAAATCATTTCTCTTTTTAATGATTCTGAAATAATTTTACATTTTCTTTCCTCTTCCATATTTTGAATAAGCGTTTGATATAAACTGATATTTACTTCTTTACTGTCTGGAATTTCTTCTAATTGGGACAGAACGAAGGTATCTATTGCTAACCTGACTAATTGGGTTATAAGTAAAGGTTCGTTAGAGAGTGATTTACCTAATTTTAGAGCAACCAGTATTGTATTTAAAGATTTGTTGATGTCTTTATTTTCTGCTTCAAGTTTTGCTTTTGCACATAACATACGGGTACAACCTCTTAAATTGGCAAGGATGTTTAAAAACAACAAAGAGGGTTCATCCGTTAATTTATCAGGCATCAAAAATTGACATTTCATTTGAGATGCTTTTTCCAGTAGTTGATACATTTTACCAAATTCAGGGTTATGGAGAATTAAATCAACCACTTTTTTCTTCTCTTCTTCTGGAACATCTTCCCAATCTACTATGCCTGCGTATGGAAAATATTTCCATTCCTCTTTGTATTTTTCTTTAAGGGAATTCATCAGGACAAAAACTTCGTTATAAACAACAGCACCATTTTCTTCATCGGGGATTTTAGGCAAGTTTAATTCTTCTATTGTGGTGGGTATTCCTGCCTCTTTTATTTTTTGTAGTTCTTCTTCCAGAGATGGAATAGATTTTACTTCTGTTGCTGAAGAGGCAAAAGTGGAGAACAAAAAAAGGAATAAAAAGAGAAAAAAACTTTTTTGTTTCATAATATCCCCTTTTATTTAATTTACCATTATTTCAAGAATTTTGAAATAATTTTATTTCTGATGGCAACAATGAATTTAAAGAACAAAAATATAACCAGTGTGGATATAACAATAATTAAAGATATATATATCCATAAAGGGAAATGCTTACTATATAAAAAACCAAACAGTGCAACAAGAAAAAAGAGTAAATAAAGCCCTATTATAATTGTAATTCCTACAAAAATAATGGGTATTGCTTCTTTTTTTATTTCCTGTTTATGCAGAACAATATCGCTTTTTATTGATTTTCCAACATCTTTCTTGTTTCCACATATTTTACAAGTATCAGTATTACCAGGATTATCATAACTACACTCATTACATACCCATATTTCACCCTTTTTTATTTTGATTTCCTTTTCCGCAAGTTTTATTTTGGCAGATAGTCCAAGAAGTCCTGGTATATGACTTTTTTCAGCTATTTCATTTGCACGCTTGTAGCAGTCAATACCTTTTTCAAATTTCTCTTTTTTTATATATAAATCTCCAAGTTCAACAAGTGCTTTGTAAAGAAGAGCAGGTTCTTTGGCATTTTCTATAATGTTTAATAAATTATTTATTTCTTCTTTTTCCTGGAGTAAAGCATTTAATTTATTTGTCTTATCTTCATACTGTTTCATAAGAAACCATATTATCAAAGGTATAGGAATTGCAATAAACCCCACAAAATAAAGTCCTTTAACTACTTCAAAGATTGTAAGAAAAATAAGAGTTCCTACTATTATTTCAATTATATACAATTGTCCATGTGTTATATCCCCGAAACTAAACCAATACCAGAACCACCATCCTTCAAGGGTAAGCAAAATCAACGGAATAAAGATACAAAATATTGTAATAATATCCATATCTACCTTCTTTATGTTTATTTATTAAACACTTTTTTCTTTACCTACCAGAGAAACAAATATATCTTCAAGTGTCAGGTCAATAACTTCCATACTTTTTGGACCAAATTTTTCAAGTTTTTTTAATATCTCAGGGGTAAAGTTTTTTATTATCATAACTAACTCATGTCCTATAACTTTCTTTTTCAATAGTTTATCATTTTTATCATTAAAAAAAATTTCTTCGGGTATCTTATCTTCAAAAATAAGATGGATTTCTTTTACTGAATTTTTCAGTGTTTCTAATGGACAGGAAAGTAAAAGTTTTCCCTCTTCAATAATACCTACATAGTCGGCTATCTGTTCTGCTTCTGTGATAATATGAGTAGAAAAGAATACAGTCCTTGTTTCCAGATGTATGGTTTCAATAATTCCCTGAAGAAATTCTCGTCTGACAACAGGGTCTAATCCAGAAGTAGGGTCATCAAGAATTAAAAGTTCTGGTTGGTGAGAAAGTGCCAATAAGAGGGCAAGTTTTCCGTTCATTCCCCTTGAAAGTTCTTTAACTTTTATTTTTTTAGGAAGTTCAAATCTATTGAGCAGGTCTTCAGTTAAATTATTGTTCCAGGTGGAATAGAAAGGACGACAGAAGTTAATTGTTTCTTCAATAGTCATCCAGTCATACATCTTCTGGTTATCAGCCACATATCCAACCCTTTTTTTTATTTGGACTGGTTCTTTTTCTGGGTCCATTCTAAGAACTTTACTTTTTCCTGATGTTTTTTGTAGTAGCCCCATAAGCATTCTAATAGTTGTTGTTTTACCTGCTCCATTTCTGCCAAGAAAAACATAAACTGACCCCTTAGGAACTAATAAATCCAATGATTTTACTGCTTCTTTATGTTTTATGTACCTTTTTGTAAGTTTCTGTGTTTCTATTACATATTCTTCCATTTTTTATCTCCTTTCAAACCCTCTCTTCTCTTCAAAGGGAGATGGAGGATTTTACATTCTTTTCTTATCTTTTTCTAAAATCCACCCTGTTCCTTTATCTTCCTTCCTTTTATAAAGGAAGGTTAGGATGGATTTTCCTGTATTTCCACTTATAAATCCCCCTAACCCCCTTTTTCAAAGGGGGAACTTGTGGGTAAGGGATAGATCCTTTTATAAAGGAGGGAGTTAATATTAAAGGGGGATTTGTCTTTTCTTATTTAATTTTTCTACCTCAATACCTTAAAAGAAATATCATCAGAGTTTTGTTTCCTATCAGATATACCACCATCATCTTTCTCATTAGAACCAACACTATACACAATAAACCCCCTGCCCTCTTTCCTGTAAATGTAGTCATTTCCTGTAAATGGGTCAATTGGTATTTCTGGTATAATATCAGGTACAAGAGATGAAAGTGTTTCTGGATAATACCCATATTTTTCTTTGTATATTTTTAATGCCAAAGATAATTTTAATGTATCAAGACAGGCATTATAACTACTTTGCTGCTCAATACTTCTTGTAATGCTAGGTAGGAATATTAAACTAAGTATGTGTTTACTCATACTAAATGTATTATAGGTAAAAAACTTCCTGTCCAGTTCGTCAAGTTTATTTTTAACTAAATAATACGGTTTTTGTGAATAGTCAATTAGTTCTAAAAAATATTGAATATAAAAGGCATAGTCATTTTTTAAAATTGGTTGGGTTAAATAACTGCCAACTAAACTACCATAAATCCCAGGAAGATAAGTATTTTGGCGGTTTAATATATTTCTTAAAGAATATCCAAAAGGAATATCTTTCTCAAAAACATATCTTCCAAAAAGTACTAATTCTCCATTTAAACTTCTGGTAATTTTTCTGTTTTTTTTGTCTATTATTGAAATTAAGTCATAATAATTATCTTTTGAAAAAGAAATGTCTTCTTTGTTAAGAAGATAATTAAGGGAATTTTTTGCTATTACATCTATTGCTATACGAACCAGTTGGGAAATAATAATTGGTTCATCAGTTAATGACTCACCTATTTTTAGCCCTGTCTTAACTGAATTTAATGCATCATTGTATTTTTTATTTTCTGCAAGTATATATGTCCTTGCTGCTACTAACCTTGAACATTGACGCATTTTACTAAGGTGGGGCAGTAACATAGCAGGACCTTCTCTATATTTAATATCAAATCTACAGGAAGGCATGTTGACTGCTTTATCAATTAAGGTATAGAATTTAATAAAATCAGGGTCTTTCATAATCTTTTTTATATTGTTTTTCTCCTGTGTTGTTAATTCTTCTTCTTTTTTCATCCCCTCATAAGGCATATAATACCAGTCAGTTTTGTATTTTTCTTTTAATTTATCTACTAAAGTAAATGTTTCTTGATAAACAATAGCAGCATTTTTCTCATCTGGAACAGGTGGTGGTATTACTTCTTCTGGCGTTAATTTAATCCCTTCTGCTTTTGCCTGTTGGATAGTTCTATTAAAATCCCTACTGATTGTAATATTTACAATACTATGACAACCAAAAGAGACAATAAGTATTATAATTGCTGTTATAAATATTTTTTTCCCACATCCAACTTCTTTTACAAGACATTTCTGCCATATAACAAGACTAAAAATAAGAAAGACAGCAATAGAAACAGAAAAAATAAAGAATATGAAAATAAACTTGGTAGGAGATATTAAAAATAAAAAGACAACCAGAGGAATTATTAGTAAAAGCCCAAATAAAAGAAGAAAAGGAGTGCAAATTATTGCAGGAAGAGTATTTTTAAGCAGTAGTGAACTGAAACAGGAAGAAGAATAAATAATGATAAAACAGAGTAAAAGATAAATTTTTATAAGAAATTGTTGTTGTGGTGCAGTCAGAATAGTCCCTGCTTTAATAAAATTTGGAAAGGGAGAGAATAAAATAATGTTGGTCAGAAGAGTAAGAATTATTAAAAGAAAGAGACCAAAAAAGTATTTTGTCCAGAAAATTCTAACAGTAGAAACTGGTTGACTTAAAAGAAATTCTTTTGTGTTTCTATAAAATTCATTTGTAAAAGAAATTGAGCCAAGGAATAAAGAAAAAAGTATTGGCAGTATAGTGGTTATAGACAAAATATAGAACTCATAGTCAATCCTATATTCAAAAAATTTTGGAATTATTACTGGTATAATCCTACATAAAATAATAATTCCAATAGATAGAAAGAAGAAAGGACTTTGTTCTCTCCATTCTTTCCAGATTAGTGTTTTCATTTTTTATTCCTCCTTGTTTTGAGTTGATTGGTAAAGAGTTGAATAATCTCTTCTTCTGTAAATCCCAAAATAGTTGCCTGATGAATTGCCTGGTCAAATATCTCATCAACAATCTTTTTTTTCTCTGATTCAGCAATTTGTTTTACATCATCTGATATAAATGTTCCTCCACCCCATTTACTTGTTATAATTTTTTCATACCGTAATTCTCTGTAAGCACGGGCAACAGTATTTGGATTAATACGCAACTGCATAGCGAGGTCTCTTATAGGTGGTAATTGGTCTCCTGCTTTCAAAGCACCGCAGGCAACAAGATATTTAACCTTTTTTATAATTTGCATATATGGTGCTACTCCACTATTTGAATCTATTTTTATATACATTTTATTAGTTTATTGTATTAACTCTTTAATACAATTTTACCTCAAAAAATTATATAGTCAATAATAATTATTTTTATTTTATAAAAAGAATTTCAACAATTAACAAAATTTAGTAAAATTGCATCATTTACCAGCGCATTTAGTTGTTTTGCTATAAAAGAACCATTTGGTTTTTCTTCTGGATGATTTTGATTGGTTAAAAAAATAATAAAAAGGTCTATTTCTGGATAAAACCATAAAGAACATCCTGTCCATCCAGTATGCCCAAAAGAATAACCAGAAGGAATACTTCCTTTAACAAAAGAATTAGGAGCACTTATGTTCCACCCAAGTCCATATTCATTTTTATTTAGAGGAGATGCTTTTGAAATCATTGTTTTAACTATTTCAGGATTTAGTACTTTTACTTCATTATAAATACCCTCATTTAATATAAATTGAGCAAATATTGATAAATCACAAGCAGTAGAAAAAAGACCGGCATTTCCTGCTACTCCACCCATAACATATGCCTGCATGTCGTTGACTTTTCCCTTTAATAATTTACCATCTCTATAAATGGTAGGAGCACATCTTACCCATAATTTTTCAGGTGGATTAAACATTGTGTCTTTCATTCCCAATGGTTCAAATATCTTTTCTTTTGTAAATACATCTAAAGATTTTCCACTAACTATTTCAACTATTTTCCCCAATATAATATATCCTAAACAACTATAATTAAATTCAGAGTCAGGTTTATAAATAGGTGTTTCCTCACATATTCTTTCAAGTATTTTTGTTGGTGTATTATGAAATTTTTGGTTAGATAAACCAGAATAATGGGTAAGTAACATTTTTATTGTAATTTCTTTTTTCCCATTTTTCCCAAATTCAGGAATATACTTTATAACTTTATCATTTACTGATATTTTACTTTCTTCAACCAATATCATTATTGATGTTGCAGTAGCAACTGGTTTAGTTATAGAGGCAAGGTCAAAAATTGTATTTTTTCCCATTTTTATTTTTTCCGGTGTAATTTCTCTGTTTCCGTATGCTTTCCAATAAATAATATCATTTTTATTTCCAACTAAAAGAACTGCACCAGGTATTATTTTTTTATCTATTCCTTCTTTAATAATTTTATCTACAAAGTAAATTTTTTTTCTCATATTTTATTCTTTACTTTCTGGATTTTTCAATTAACATACATAAATATTTATAAAAGTTCTCCTAAGAGATAATTGCGAGTACCTATTGTTATTTTTACTTTAACAACTTTGCCAATTAAATTTTTTTCTCCTTTAAACATAACAACCTTTCTTTTTATATCTCTGCCAATTAAAAAACCCTGTTTTTTTTGACTTTCTTTAAGACATAAAACATCTAATATTTTTCCAACCAGGTCCTTATTTTTCATAAGAGAAATTTCATCCTGGAGGTCTAAAATTATTTTATGCCTGTTTTCTTTTTCACTTTGACTTACTGAATCATCCCATTTACTTGCAAGTGTTTTTGGTCTTGGTGAATACTTGAATACAAAAAGGTCATCAAATTGAATTTCTTTGATAATATTATGTGTTTGATTAAAATCATCTTCTGTTTCTCCTGGAAAACCCACAATTATATCAGATGTAAGAGAAATTTCAGGACATATTTGTCTACTCTTTTCAACTATTTTTAAGTAATCTTCAATTGTATATTTTCTATTCATTTTTTCAAGAATTTTATTTGAACCTGACTGTAATGGGAAGTGAAGATGCTTATAAAGATTAGGTATTTTAACAAAAGAAAATAAAAGTTCTTCTGGAATATCTTTGGGATGAGATGTCAAAAATCCAATTCTCTCAATTCCTGTTATTTCTGAAACATTATAAAGTAAATCCACAAAACTATGTCCGTTATATTTATATTCATTTACATTTTGCCCTATAAGTATTATTTCTTTGCTTCCATTTTCTACATTATTTTTAATTTCTTCAATAATTTTTTCAAATGGTTTATGAACAAGTTTTCCTCTTGTAAATGGAACTACGCAATAAGAACAGAAATTTTCACATCCCTTTGATATTGTTATAAAAGAAGATATTTTATTTTTTTGTTTACTTTTCTCATAAATAAAGGGTTTTTCACTTTCTCCCGTAAGAATTACTTTCTCTCCTTTTTCTATTTCTGGTAAAATTTCAACAAGTTGGTTGTAAGTATTTGGTCCAGAAATGACATCAACAAAAGGAATTTTTTTAAATATTTCTTCATTATAAAGATTAGGAGTGCAACCAATAAGACAGAATATCTTATTTTTACTTTTTATTGAGTTTAAAAATCCAAATGCTCTATCTTCTGCATGTTTTCGGACACTACAAGTATTAACAAACACAAAGGATGCCTCTTCCATTTTATTTACTTTTTCAAAACCATTTTTATCAAGGAGAGAAGAAAGTTTTTCACTATCATAAAAATTCATCTGACAACCATATGTCTTAATATAATATTTTTTTTCCATAGTTAGTTATTATATTTTGGTGAGAGAGTAGATACAGCCAGCAATAATTCCAACAAGTGTAAAAGGAGTAATTTTTGTTATTATTGATAAAGAAATTGAGCATACAACAAGATTAAAATTATTTATTGAAAAAGAAAGGGGAGAAAAAGAAGAACTTAAAAAATTATAAAAATTGGAAGAAATTGGAACAAAAAATAAAGTAATTTCTCCAATTGCTGTTCCTATCAGTCCACATAAAAAAAT